>JAHDCK010000023.1:0-3748 GCA_020629915.1 Saprospiraceae bacterium | reverse complement strand
TAAAATTGAACTTTTTTTATTTTTATAATCAAAATAAAAATGCTTTATAATTTTTCTTTCTTCTTCATTTTCAAAAATATCCAAATGCGGCTCCATCCATTCCAATTGGGAAGAATCCCATTGGAATGCTCTGGTAGCAGCCGGGTGTTCAAAACCATTTAAGGCAGCGGAAATTTTTCCGCACAATGCTCCGGCAGATTCCAATAATTTTTCAGAATGCGGATTGACCTTTGCATAAAGCCTACCTTCTACCCAAGTGAGTACTCTTAGCAAATGCTCCCCTGTATCTGATTTTATTACATAAAATTTAGCTCCATCTAAACCACAAAAAACCTGAGGAATTTGAACAGTGTTATCTCGTTCTTTTATATATTGCAATGCTTCATTTTGCAGATCAATTAATTTTGATTCTGCATTACTTTTTGATATTTTTACAATATATTTTTCTTCGCTTTGAGTTTGGAGAAAATAATTTAAATCATCGTAACCTACTAATGGCTTTAATTCTCCTTCCAGATCGTAGTACTCTTTTATTAGTGCATTTATTTGCTCCTTGGAAAAACTCATATTTCAATTTTATTAAAATCAAATCCAGTTTCAAATGGTTTCAATCCGCCCTGAGCTTTCCCTGACAAATTACAAGTTAGCTCTTGTTCATTCCCATTTAAAATAAATTTTACAACATATAACAATTTCTCCACCTCCAAAACAGAAATAATTTCCGCATCTTGCAACGCTGTCGCTTCTAATAAAAGCGAATGTTCTGCCTCGCTATAAGATTCTACATAATCAGAATTAAATAATACATTCCCCAACAATGCGTTGAGCAATAAAACTGTTCGTTGTTGTTCCTTAGTGAGCTTTTGTTTGCCAGAGCGTAGGATAAAAACATCCGGGTCATTGTGGAAAGCGCGGCCATTGAGTTGCCAGCGACTCAGGGTGGCCTGAAGGGAAACCAAAGTAGAAACCCGCTCCCGATGCCCCAGCCATTTCATATATTTATTTG
This sequence comes from Saprospiraceae bacterium, assembly GCA_020629915.1. Taxonomy (GTDB): domain Bacteria; phylum Bacteroidota; class Bacteroidia; order Chitinophagales; family Saprospiraceae; genus JAHDCK01. Next base: position 2,742 of record JAHDCK010000023.1, on the reverse strand, counting down.
TCCATTTTAAATGAATATCTGCACCGATGCGACAATAATCCGCCCGGCCAAAAGCCGCACTCATAGGAACCCCACAGGCCAGCATCCACTTGTCGCCGATGAGGTGGCGGAGAAAATCCATCGCCTCGTGGAGGACGTGCCCCCTTGTTTTGGAAGGAGGCGTTTTCATTGCAGCCGCATAGAGAAAATCCAGCTTGAGCAAATCGTAATTCCACTTTTGCAAAGCAATCAAAACAACTTCTGTTATATATTTCTGAACATCATTGTTATAAAAATCCAGGGCGTAAAACCAACCGCTCCACAAATTATTATAACCCGCCGGAATGGGTTTTCCATTATCATCTTTCAATATCCAATCCGGATGTTTTTTATATATGTCTGAATCTTTTTCGCAAATAAACGGCGCGAGCCACAATCCGGCCTTCATGCCCTGACTATGAATCTCATCCGACATCGCCCGCATTCCATCCGGGAAAGTATTTTTCACCGAAAGCCAATCTCCTACTTTTTCCTGCCAGCCATCGTCAATTTGAACGATGTCCATTTTCGGATTTTCCAGCCTGGAAAGTGCCTTTGCATTTTTAGATATAATGTCCTGAGAAATATTTTTATAATAATGATACCAACTCGTCCAGCCATTCAGCTTTGGTGCAGTCGGCGGATTAATATTTAATGTCTTAAAATACAAATCAAATACATTTGTATCTTTTCCGCTAATCAAAATAACATCAATTGCCGGATAAGAATGATCCAGCCGCAAGCCGCCACAATCTTTTTTCATGGCAATGACGTGCTTATCGCACTGATGCTCAAAAAGCGTAAAGCCAGCATGGTCAGACAAAGAACCCATAAAAGAAATATCATTATGTTCGTTGCGAACATAGGTGTACGTCCACGAATGCAGTCGCCCTTGTTGTTTTGGGAAATTATAAAACCAGCTATCGCCGTAGGGTTTAAAATATTTTTCCGTCCAGGAAAACGGGGGCATGATTTTTTCATCCGCGGCATACTCCCGTGTCTCTGTCCAGCTCTGGTATCCATTGCAAAAAATCTTATCTGTTTTTTCGTAGGGATGTGTAAAGGCAATGCAAAAAGATTCGAGGTGAACGGTTTGCTTGGGATGAATCGTGAGACGAAGTCGGCGACTGTTTTCGCTTCTCTCCCATTTAAATTCTACATATAATTCATCTGCAAAGGTCATTTTATCCGGTTGCAGATCTAAGCGTTTGCCGTTGTATTCCAAATAGGCTTCCTCCAGTTGCATGGTTTTTTACGGAAAGGTACGGGATTTTTTCAGGAAGATTTTTATCGGTTCGTCTTTTGTTTGAAAGATTTCGTCCCAAAATTTGATTTTTTAAACCGGATGGAATTATCTTGTAGATTATGATATTCAAATTTCAAACGGAAATTGTAAAAACCAGAAAGCGCAACCGCTTACTCATCTTCCTTGGATTCCTCGCCGGGATCATCCTCGGTGTTTCTGTCGGGATGTATCTGGGAGATGGAATTGCCTTTTTAGAATACCTTGTAGAAACAATCGGGCTTTTATCCTATATGAATTGGTTCTATTTGGGATTATTTGCCTTGCTTGGATTTTTTGTGCTGGGCGGACTGAGGCAACTTTTAAAAAAGAAAGTCGTCCCTAATGGTGCCCTCATGATCGATCAAAAAATGCTCCGCATCGTGGATGGAAAAAATCGGTTTGATATTCCTGAGGAGAAACTGGAAACCCTGGAATTTGATTTAAAATCCCTCCCCAAAAATTCTAAAAATCTCTCCGGCGGAAGTTACCTGCATATTCCAGACAAAAATGGAAAATATACATTTGAATTAAATATAAATTCCAAAGAAAAGAAAAAAGAATTATTGGATATTATTGAATACCTGGAAGTCGCTCATCAGATTGATATAAAAGTCAAAGATGGCGATCGGGATTATTGATCTCCGTTCGAGGGTTCACCTTCGCTTTCTTTCGGTTCATGAGATTGCCCCAGTGGTTTCGGCATTTTAAAAAGAGTATAGCGTTTGGTTGCTCCCTGCTTCATCAGGTTCAGCGCAAAAGGATCATCGTATAACATCGCCATTGCCCGATGAAAATCATGAACACCTTCCCAAAAATCAACATAAGAAATACGCACTCCACAGTTGTCATCCACTACTCTAGTGGAAGCCACCGAGTCAAAACAAATAATCGGTAACTCAAACGACAAGGCTCTTTTCAACAAGGCGTGTTCTTCCTCAAAAGAAGCGTGGAGAAAAACAGAGGCGTGTCGATAATAAGTTCTCAATTCTTTATATGCTGGTTTTTCTATCACCTTTACCCAATTACTTACTTGGTATAACTCAATTAATTTATACAATTTTTCCTTGTACAAGCCTTCTCCCACAAGCGTTAATTCTATACTCGTTTTTTCTGCCTCTGCCAAGTCCTCTACAAATGCGGCGAAAGCTCTGACTATAATATCAAAACCATTAATAGGATTAAAATTCCCGACTGCCAACAAACTAAACTTCCGATTCATCTTATCTTTTTTCCAATATAATTAATTTCAACTGGCCAAAATGGTGCAGTTATGGGAGGCATTAGTTGCAGGATTCTATATTATTCTGAAAAAAACAAAAATCAGGTTTAAAAGTAAAGTCCTTTCCCTCAAAATTAGTGACGTGGATTTTATAAAAAACAAAAAGATTAAGTAACTGGACATAATAATGTTCAATTTAATTTGAAATGAGTTTTTGATT
>JAHDCK010000022.1 GCA_020629915.1 Saprospiraceae bacterium | reverse complement strand
CAGATCCAGATCTTTTTTGACCGCTTCCAAACGTCCAATCCTGGAATACTGCAAAATCCCTTCAATGAGATTGTGCATTCGACCGACCCGCGTTTTCATCATTTTCAGGTGATTTTGGCCATCTTCATCCATATCGGATGCGTAATCCTCAATCAACCAGGAGGTGAGGGAGCCAATCCCCCGCAAAGGAGCTTTTAAATCATGAGAAACGATATAAGCAAAGTTTTCGAGTTCCTCATTAGCAGACTTTAGGCTCGTTATCAATTCTCTTTGCTTTTTCTCGGCATCTTTTCTGTAGGATATATCTCTGGCGACATTGATAAAAAACTTTTTGCCTCCAATTTGTATGGATTTTAAACTGTATTCCAATGGCGTAATTTTGCCATTTTCTTTTCTTTCCTTTTCAAATATTAAATTTTCATTTTCTACCAGTTCATCAGTAATATTTTCCCATTCTTTTCTGGATAGATATTGCTCATCTACCTGAAATAATAGTTTATTGTATAAGTTGTTTTTTATTTCAGTTTTAGAATGTTTGGGAAAGGCATTGTCGTTGGCAAAAACGAGATAGCCTTTATCGTCCGTTACAAAAATAGAATCATTAGATTGGTCAATAAAATGCTGAACCTGAAGGTTTTCTTCCTCAATCCTTTTAATGCGGTTTGTTTGTATTTGTATTAATTCAATAAGTTTTAAGATATCTCCTTCAGAATCGGTGTCAAATTCCAGGGGGGCGATATCCCCTTCAAAGGAAAGTAAAGTATTGAGAGACTCTTTTAATTTAGCAAGCACCTCCGCATTTTTTTTTGCCTCTGACAGTAACTGTTGATTACTTTCATTGAGTTCGTTGGATGAAATATCCATCGAACGCTCCAACAAAACCCGATCTTCCTCATAATGATTATAGGAACGATCAATGGCGTCAAACAGACCCTTCATGTTTTCTGGAATATTTCCTTCTCCTATATGTCTGCGTATTTGTCGGGCCAGTAATCTATTCATTTAAACTTATCTTATTATAATAAAATATAAACAAAATGTCGTATTCAATTTCTAATCCTCTCCAAGCAAGGTTATGGTCATAGTTTGATTGTGCAATTCACAATTGTGGAATCCTGCAAAGGGAGATAGTTCCCCGTAAGAGTAAAAACCCGTAACGGGTACTCCTTCACCTACTACTTCCAATACACTTTCTACTTCTTCTTCCACTCGCTGGTCGAGTACAAGTTTTCTCCCAACACAACTGACTAAAAGAGCCAATTGAGGTTTTTTGGATTTTCCGATACTGTCTTCCGCGGCCTGGAAAGCCCCATCAATGAGTTTATCAAAATTGGCTTTCATTAGTTGGGCTGTTGCTCCCTCGGGTACATTCCCTGCAAAAGTCATGCTTTGAGTTTCCTCATCTACGGAAAGGATGGTGCGTACCAGTGATTTTGCTGCGCCTTCGATTTGAACAGACAAGGGGAAGAGCAGGGCAGAGCCGGGAAGGCCATCTGCTTTATCTCCCAAATATTGTTTGTATAAATCCAAGGCAGATTTTCCATCCAACTCAAATAAAACATTATTGTCAGATTTTGTGATAGTCCTTTTCGGGCCAAATGTATCCCATCCTCCAACAGAGCCATAACCAATGGAAAGAGTATCTCCATACAATCCAACAGCAACAATTTTTCCTGCTATGGGTTGGCTGTTGCATCCAACCAGGGTTTTTTCAAAGCGGGCATCATCACCGGCCAATCCGCCTGTAGTGGTTATTTTTTGGTCGAGTTTTTCATTAAAAGAGCGAGCGAGTTCACTTCCGTTTACACTTCCTCCATCAGAAATAATAAATACATGTCGAAGCCCTTCCTGAGGTAATTTATCCACAAGTTGCTCTCCGGCTTTGTAGCTATCATTGGTTTCACCTATTTCCGTGGTTACAATTTTGTAGGTCGATTTTTCAAATTGAATGGACGTTAATACGATGGAATTATCCAAAACCTGTTGTCCCTGGATTTCCCCTGAGGTTGAATTGATTATAATATCGCTGTTAGGGTACATCGAGCGAATTTCCTCATAGCGAGTTGGATCTTCAAGAATGTACCGGTTGCCAAAAGCTAAAACAAGAGATTTTTCCGCATGACCTCCGTTTGTGTTTTTCCACCCCGTATCATTTGTCCATGTGTTTTGTTGGATTTTCATATTTAAAATTTTTTATTATACAATACAATAGCCGCCTGTTTTAAAAACAGAAGGTGATTAAAAATGAATATCTAAATAAAGTGAATTACTTGCCTTTCGGGGATTGGGGGAATTGTGTGTAATGAGTTGGTGACTTTTCCGTGACAAATATACATTTATTTTTTTAAAATAGCCAATATTTCGCCCGTAATGAATATGGAACAAGGGCATTATAAAGACGTCCTGCCTCAGCCTAATGTCATTGACATAAGCAAAAAAGATGCAGCGCAGCGACCCCATTTGTAGAAAAAAGGTTAGTATTTTCGCTATAATTTTTATTATTACTGTTTTACAAATTTTTTGCCAGCCATCCCTGACTTTGTTTTTATTTGTATATAATAAATACCAGAACCAAGATGGGGTATTTCCATTTCCATTAAATTTTCTCCTGAGAATTGATATCCCATATCTTGATTATAAACAAGTTGTCCTAAATGATTAAACAAACTCATTTCTACATTAGTATTTTCCGTAAGGGAATAATTTAAATATAATTTATCGGAAACAGGATTAGGGAAAAGATGTATATTAGAAATTAAATTGTTAATATCCCGAACCGAAATAACTTCCTGAACCGGATTGTCCACTTTCTTTGTGGTGTACAATCGGTATTCCCCCGGCCGGAATGTAGCCGAAACATCTCCCGAAACATTTAAAGTATCTCCACTAAAATATTCAAACCACATCCCGTCATTTTGAAAATTGAGTGTCATGTTATTGTTCACCACATCAAAATTCCCAAATATAGCCACATTCATATCTGAATGATTTAAAAATATCTTTTTTGTTTTCATGTCTCCCAGGCTGAGGGAAACATCATCTGTGTGAAAAGCCGGTTCGGTATTTCTTAAATGAATTAATGATTTATATACAAAATACAATTGCCTTCTGTGAAAATTGCTCTCTTCAAAATATTCCCACAAAATTGGTTTTTCACCAGTTCTACCATTAAAATCAATATTGATATCGTAACCCAATTCTCCAAACTGCCAGATCATTTTTGGACCGGGAATGGGAAAGAAAAATACCGCACCCAGCTCACATCGCTCCAATGCTGTATTTAATTCTTTTATATTATAACTTCCTGAATTATTTCCAAATTCCAAATTTTTATACATCAAGCGTTCCTCATCATGGCTTTCCATATAGGTGATGAGATGCGGATCATTCCAACCTCTTGACCCATAATATCCCCAGGACAAACCGGAGTTCCCAAATCCCATGGTGGCTTGATTATAATTATAATTCATATTTCCCCACAGCATCATCCCGTAATCTGACAATTCTTTTTCCTCCTGGTTTACACTAAGATGTTCTAGTATAACATAGGCATCGGGAGAGGTGGCCCACATTTCATCCGCCATTCTTTTGAGCAAGGCCACTCTTGAGGCATCATAGGCACTCCAGGCTGCTACATCGCAATCATTCCCCATGCCGTCACAGGTTTCTACCTGAGTAAATCCCTTGGATAAATCAAAACGAAATCCATCAATTTTATAATCAATCATCCACCGTTTCAGAATCCGATCCATATACTGCTGGGTAGCGACGCTTTCGTGATCAAAATCATACCCTACATTAAAGGCGTGTTTTGGAAACTCATTAAGCCATGGATTATCCGAAGAGGGGCGAAAATCATTGGCATTCCAATACAACTGGCATAAGGGACTTTGGCTGAACGCATGATTAAAAACCACATCTATTATGACCGCTATTCCTCGTTCGTGACAAGCATCTACAAAAGCCCGGAAATCATCTGGTTGACCGTAATATTTATCAATGGCATTGTGATAGGAGGGATTATAACCCCAGCTACTATTTCCCTCAAATTCATTTACCGGCATTAATTCTATGGCATTGATCCCAAGGTTTTGAAGGTAGTCAAGAGAGTCGATGACCGTTTGATAATCATGTCTGGCTACAAAATCCCGAACGAGTAATTCATATATGACCAATTTTTCTTTATCTGGTTTTACAAAATCCGTTACTTGCCAGTCATAAGGAGTTGGATCAAGGGTAAACTGGGTCAACAAACCGGAGGCATTGTCCGGGTAAGTTAAGTTAGGAAATGTCACATCGGGTACAAACCCGTCATTACCGGGATCGAGAATGACCTCACTGTATGGGTCTGCAATTTTTATATCTCCATCTACAAAATACTGAAAGGCATAAGTTGACCCCGGATTGAGACCCGTAATGTCCAGCCAAAATGTATTTCCATCCGTGGATTTATTCATAAAATAATTGACATCCGGATAAAAATTATTAAATGAACCTAAAACATATACAAAATCCTTGTTAGGTGCATATAAACTCAGGCGTACGCTGGTATTATCCAAAATTTCAATTCCGGGTTCGGTTCCCGCCGGGGGATCAAGTACCGTTTGGACTGGATTGACAGCAAACTGGAAGGAAGCTGTATCGGTTTCTGAACCTGTATCCGCCACTAGCTGAATGAGGTGATTCCCGGAGGTATTAACGGGAAGATTGAAATTCAGATCTTGTCCGGTGGTTTGGTACACCTGAGTTCCATTGTCGTAAAGTGTTAGGGTAGAACTAAGAGAAGCGGCGGCCACAACGGGTATGGATGTGGAAATATCTGCTACAAAAGCATTTGAAGTTGGATTCAAAAAAATCGTCACCAAACCATTGGCGGGATCAAACATATCATAAAAAATGTCAGAACCGTCTGTATCTCTTCCTACGGTACTTCCATCCGCATTTCTAAAGACAAAAGATAATTGAAGCACTTCTTCTCCAGGTGTCCAGGAGTCAAAAAAAGCAGGGAAATTAATATCAATTTGGTGCTTGTTGTTACCAATATTTGTCATTAAAACTTTGCTGTCGGGGGTGCCCCAGTTTCCCTGAACGTGTTTCCAGTCTGTTGGGCTTGTACTTTCAGATGTGATTAATCCCATGTGGGCATACACCGTGGTTGTTCCAGTCAATGCTCCATTTCCCTGAGTGGCATCGTAGATGATGGTGATATCATCACTGGTAGTTGGGAAGACAGGGGAAATATCTAAAATTTGTCCAAATGATGAAATGGAATAACTTAATATTAAAATTAAAATTAGGGTATGTAGAAATCTCATAGAATATATTTTTTATACGATCAGTTTTAATATTAAAGAAACGGTTAATTCATCTTTACTAAAGTTTGAGAAAGGACATTTTGAGGGGCCTTTACATCAATCAGTTGTATGAAATATAATCCGGCTTGCATATTGTTTTTTTGAATAAAATTTTTATCAAATTCTATTTTATAGAATAATTTTGATTTAATTGTATTAGAATAAATTGTTTTTCCTTGTATATTAATAATTTTTAAAATGTACTCTTTTATATTCTGTGTTTTTATTTCTATATAAAAATTATCTTTATACGGATTTGGGGAAACATTAAAATAATTTATGTTTTTTATGGCATCCACGGACGTAAGTAAATTGGAGGTTCCGGGTGTTGGAGGATAAAGTTTACTAAGAAAATCACTGCCATCCGGTAGTCTGCCAAAAGCCTGATCTGCCGATAGTGGAGGAAAAGTGAACTTATCAATGGGTTTTAGGCCATTACTTACAGCATCATAAATACCAATTGTTTCTCCTTCCGAAGCGTTTAGTTTAAACGTACAATGGTGGTCACTTTCCATTTTTTCATCATCTGCCCAAAAGAGTGCAAATTCACCGGGTCCCAAATCGAGGTTAGGCATTTTCCATTTATCGGGATTATCCGCTTCGTCAGACAGGAATTTATCGCCCAGGAAAATAGATTCTGGACCTCCGTTATAAATCTCAATCCAGTCTTCAGCTTCGTTTTCTTCATCCAAAATCCCGGAAAAATTGGAGGCCATGACCTCATTGATATACAGCGGAATATCCGGCAATCCTGTGTACAACGCATAAAAATTACAAGTTGGCTGACGACTGGATTGCCCGACATTGTCCCATGCAGTAATATAGTATTCAATTGTTTCTGATGCGTTTAAGGCAGGCAGGATAGCCCCAAAAGTCCCGTCACCTACTGCACCGTCACCATGCAGACCATCATCCCAAAGTACAAGAGAGTCCGATACCCCCGATGAGGTGGAATAATGCACTTTGGCGTTAGTGATGTTATAATCGTCCTCAAGTTCACAGGTAAAAAAGACGGCATCATTTTCATCTGGATAGTTGTGGTTCACGTGGCGAATGATTGGAGGTATATCATTTAATTGCAATTGGGCATGGGCGGTTAAAAATCTTTGGTTGATATAAGATTTAATGCTATACGGAACGTGGTTTCCCCAGGCTTGGTCGTGTGAATTTTGAAAATCAATATTTGTGAATCCATAATCTAATCCTTTATAGAGATCATTCCAGGCAGAAGGTGCAATTAGCAGTTTCAGGCTATCCATTTTAGGGAATAGAACAGAGGGGTTATATTGGTTTTCCAACATTTTATATAAATAATAAGAAAATCTGTCTCTGTATTCAGCATTTGCTAATATTCGGGTATAAAGCGGCCGGGGTTCATCCTGTCGTTCCCATTCATAAACAGAACGACTGGCCCAGTCAATATTAAACCAATCAATCCCGAAGGTATTATCCAAATCGTAGGCGAGATATTCAAACCGATTGGTTTTCAGATTTTTATATAAGTAAAAATTATTTTTGTTCCAAACCGGCCCATCCCAGTTTCCGGTTAAAACATCAAAAGCGAGGTATTGAAGATAACCATCTACGTTAAATTTTTTTTCGAGTTCGCAGGGAAGATCACTGACAGGAGTAAAGACAAGCGTAGAAATAAAGGAAGCGAAATCTGAATAATCATCTGCTGCCGTATTTGTTTTTAACTGGTAGGCCCGTCTTCCCCAAAATTCCTCTTTGTAAACAGAGGGATTATTTCCTTTGAATTGTAAATCTGCAGGAAAAATACATTTATATAAATTTCCATCATTGTTTCCAAAACGAGATTTTACAAAATTTTCATCTATATGTTCAATATTAATATACAATCCTTTATATTCATTGTTTATATACAATTCTACGTGATTTGTTCTGGAGCCTGGAAGACCCGCCTCGCTTAAAATATCCCAGCATATTTTACTGCGGCTGATGGAAGGATCATTGTGTTCTCCTTTTAGGTTAATTTTTTCTAACCCATACCATTCTCTTCCTTTTTCAAATGTATTAAAAGAGACTTTGAAAGATTTTTTCGCAGCATTTCGCGAAGTGTTGCCCCGGAGCCTAAACCCGATATTTTCAATGGTATCGGTAAGAGCAGTACTTGAGAAAATAAAAGTAGCGGCATATTCGGTATTACTCCAGATATTGTCCGAGTCCAGAATCAGATCCAGGGAGGCAGTAGGGATTTCAATGAAAATTTTAGGGACAACATCATCCTGAAAAACCAAACCATTATCAGGCATAACCGGCTGCCCATTCAAAAAGTGAAAGATAAAAAAAGAGCCAAGGAATAATAATAGTCGCATAGTTTAACAAGACAGTTTGAAATGCAAACAAAAAATATTTTGCACTAAAATTAAAACATTTAACCTGAAATAAAGATATTGTATCCTATAAACAATAATGTTTAATAAGTAAAATTTTAAATTATATTTTATAAATTCATAATTAACTTCACTTGAATACTATTTTTAAATATTTGCTGTTTTTATGTTTGATTCCTGCTTCAGGATGCGGCATTTTCAAATCTACTAATTCTAACACTATGAGTTCAAAATTAACCCTCCCAAAACATCTTGACTGGCAAGGACATCGGGGCGCAAGGGGATTAGTTCCCGAAAACTCGATTCCCTCATTTATCAAAGCTCTTGAGTATCCTGTTAAAACCCTTGAATTAGATGTTGCCGTTTCTAAAGAAGGTATAGTCATAGTGACTCATGATCCCTATTTTCACCATGATATCGCTTCCAAACCTAATGGCGAACCTGTTACAAAAAAAGAATCGGAACAGTTGTTGATATATGAGATGACGTACGAAGAAATCAAAACTTATGATTGTGGCAGCCGGGGGCATGAACGCTTTCCGGAACAAGTGCCTCAAAGCGTTTTCAAACCATCTCTGGTAGATATGGTCAAGGCCATAGAATCTCACTGCCAACAAATTAACAGAGACCTTCCTTACTATAATATTGAAATAAAATCCCGACCGGATTGGGATAATAAAATGCACCCGGAACCAGAAAGGTATGTAAAGTGGGTGCTTAATGGTATCCTTGAAGCAAATATTGCTTCACGCTGTAATCTTCAGTCCTTTGATGTTCGCATTTTAAGAGAAATAAAAAAGCAAATGCCGGAAATGGTAACGGCCTTACTGATTTGGGATGGACTGAAACGAACGAAATTTGATAACAATATCCAAAATTTAGGATACCAACCGGAAATTTATAGCCCGTATTATAAATATGTCAATCGAAAACTAGTGGAAAAAGCCCACGCCTTGGGTATGAAGGTAATTCCCTGGACAGTCAACGAAGTAAGCGATATGAAAAAATTGATCGAAGATGGTGTAGATGGGATTATTACAGATTACCCAAATAAAATACTGGAAATACAGTAATTTGTGAAACTTTTTATTAAATTTGATTAAACAAAAAAAACCAAACTTATGAGTTCCTACAATGATCTCCTCATGAAGGCACTGCAAATTGTGAAACAAAGTCACCCAAGAGCCCAGTTCAAAGAAGCTTATTCTGTCACCAGTAACTCACCAAATCCTTCGCTTTGGAAATTCGTTTTCAAGGAAAACAGCCAGGATTATGTGATTTATTGCGATAAAGGAACTTTTAGCAAACCTATTATTTCTGCTCGTTCTCCACATGATTTATCCTGGATAGGGGATCGTTCCGGGTTAAACAAAGCCAACAGTTAAAATCCTAATCTGGCGGAAGGCGTAACTTCCTGACTTGTAAAATCTTTATTGATATATTTATAATGTGCTGTGATGGCAATCATCCCGGCATTGTCCGTACAATATTGCAGGGCAGGATAATATACATTCCAGCTTTTTTCCTGTCCCTTCCTTTCCAATGCACTTCTTAGGCCCGAATTGGCTGAAACGCCACCGGCAATAGCAATCTCTTTGATGCCTGTTTGCTCAGATGCTTTTTCCATTTTAGAAATTAAAAAGGAAACAATACTATGCTGAACGGAGGCACAAATATCTTCCAGGTTTTCTTTAATAAAATCGGGGTGAGTTTTTACTTGTTTTTTTAAAAAATATAAAATAGAAGTTTTTAAACCCGAAAAGCTAAAATCCAATTCTGCTACTTTTGGTTTTGGAAAAGGAAAGACTGGTTGTCCTTTTTTGGCCAGTTTGTCAATTTGAGGGCCGGCAGGATAAGGTAGGCCAAGCAGTTTTCCCGTTTTATCAAATGCTTCCCCGGCGGCATCATCAATCGTTTTACCTAAAATTTCCATATCTAAATAATCTTTTACCAAAACAATCTGAGTGTGTCCGCCGGAAACAGTCAGGCATAAAAATGGAAATTTGGGTTTGGGCGCTTCAATAAAATGAGCCAAAACATGAGCCTGCATGTGGTGAACTTCAATCATAGGAATATCCAGAGCCAAGGCTAGTCCCTTGGCAAAGGAAACACCCACCAAAAGAGAACCGATAAGACCGGGCCCGCGGGTAAAAGCAATAGCAGAAAGCTCTTTTTTCTTAACATTAGCCTTTTCCAAAGCCGCATTTACGGTAGGTACAATATCTACCTGGTGCGCTCTTGAAGCAACTTCCGGTACCACTCCGCCATAAGCTCGATGGACTTCCTGATTCGATGTAACATTCGAAAGAACCTGTCCATTTTTGATGACTGCGGCGGAAGTATCATCACAAGAAGATTCAATTGCTAGAATAATACTATCCATTAGCGTATTTTTGTGCACAAAGGTAAGCAGTTCGAGGTTATTCGTTAAAATTAAATTAAAATTGAAGATTTTTCCGACTATACTTCGGTTGTTATCGTCTATGTAAATGTACCGGATTTGCTTTTTTGGAAGATTCGGAAAAAAATAAACATTATTAGTTCTGAAATAAAGCATACTGAAGAGGAAAAAGTACCCGAAAAAAAACCGGGTTTCTTTAGAAGATGGGGAAAAAGACTCCGCAATTTTTTGTTGGGGTTATTTCTGCTTGTGCTTATTTTGTTTTTAGGAACCTATTACGCTATTCAACAACCAGAGGTTCAAAATTGGTTGATTGAAAAATCTACGGATTACCTTTCCGGCCCCGATGCGCTCAATACCACAGTAGAAGTAGATAGTATTCGCCTGGAGTTTTTTAATAAGCTCGTTTTGGAAGGAGTTTACGTAGAAGACCAACAGCAGGATACCTTGTTTTATATCGGGCAGTTAAAAACAGATTTGACCAGTAGTCTTTGGAGTTTGGTTTGGGACAGCCAGTTGGATATGTCTACCTGTCATCTGGAAGATGCGGTGATCAATTTGCGGAGAAATGCGTATGCTGAAAAATCAAATATACAATTTATTGTTGACTACTTTTCCTCCCCCCCGGATTCTACAAAAAGTGAAAAAAGGAATTTCATTTTTGATCTCGATGAATTATATTTAAAAAATATACGTTTTCACAATCTGGATTCAGTCATTGGTCAGGATTTAAAAGTTTGGTTGCCTTATGGATCGATTGAAACGGAGGATATTGATTTGAAAAATAATCATATAAAACTAAGTATAGTTGATATTCAAAAACCAGATGTTCGCCTGATTGAATTCAAGCGGCATCCCCTGACGGTTCCGGCCGATTCTACTATTGAAATTACTGCCAGCCCGCCTGCCGATTCCAACGCTTTCCAAGTGTCAGTTTTAGATTTGAATCTCGAAACTGGTTTTTTTAAATACGATAGTTACAGGAGGCGCGGGCCCGATCCTTCCCGAAGGATAGACTTCCAGCATTTCGAGGTGAATACCATTGATATTGCCGCTACTCAGGTGCATTATCAGGACTGGAAAGCAAAAGGGTTGGTTCGGCATTTGAGCTTCAAGGAAAAAAACGGATTCGAACTGGATAAAATTACAGCTAATGCTCTTGTTACCCCGCGCAAAGTACAGCTCACTGATTTGCTATTGCTTACTGAAGAGAGTTCCTTAGGCGATACTTTAATTTTTAAATACAAAGCCTACAATAGTTTCTGGGATTTCCCGAATGAAGTTTACATGAGATTGCTTTTTAATGACTCTGAGGTCGTAATGGATGATGTAATGGCTTTTGTTCCGGCTTTGGAGCGGAATGAGTTTTTTAGAAAAAACAGGAATGAAAAATTGCGGCTCAATGGAGAGGTTCGAGGGAAGGTGAATAGTTTGAAAGGAAAAAATCTGGAGATTGAACTCGCCAACAGCACAAAATTAAATGGCTCTTTTAGCTCCCGAAATTTGAATATACGGGATGAAGAAATTATTAATCTAAAACTGGATAATCTGGAAACGACCATTGCCGATTTAAAGTTATTAATACCAAACCTAAAATTGCCTCCAAATTTTAATAAACTGGGCAAATTGCAATTTAAAGGTCGTTTTGATGGGTTTATCAAGGATTTTGTGGCTTTTGGAGATTTGAAAACTGATCTGGGACGGGCCCGAACTGACCTCCGCATGGATATAAAAGACGGGGGTGAAAAAGCCAAATACTCCGGAAAAATAAATTTGGAAAAGTTTAATTTAGAACGATGGCTGGATGATGAGCAGTTCGGAACCATCAGTTTAAATGGCAGCGTAGAGGGAACCGGACTGAGAGGCTCGACAGTGGATGCAAAAATTGATGCTACAGTCGATCATTTTGACTTTAAAGAATATGCCTATCGGGATATTTCCCTTTCCGGAAAGTTTAATCAACGTCGTTTTAATATTGACTTATTGAAAGTAAACGATCCAAATGTCAAACTGGATTTAACCGGAAACATTTTCCTGGGAGATTCTATCCCTGAGTTTGATTTAAAAACAAATATATCTACTTTAAATTTATATCCATTAAATTTTGCCAAAGACAATCTTGAGGTTCAGGGAGATTTGGTCATGGATTTCAAGGGAGATAATTTGGATAATTTTGTAGGAGAGGCCTCTGCTCTGGGAATCAAAATTCAAAGAGATACAAATTTATATGAAATTGATACATTAAATGTTTTATTTGAAGATTTAAAATATGGTAACCGGCATTTATCTGTTCGCTCTAATATAATTAATGCAGATTTAGAGGGCGTATTTGATTTGCCTCAAATAGGGGAGAGCCTGACTCAGTATATCGAAAAAAACTTCCCGGCCTTTGCACAGCGAGCTAATATCGCTGTCAAAAAATTTGAAACAGATACCTTGTTTGCCGAAGATGGCTCTGGCAATTTTGAAGTAGTTTCCCGACCCCGAAAGCTTAAGAAACAACAATTTAATTTTAATATTCATATAAGAGATAGTAAAAATTTTAGTGAGTTATTAGATAAAAACCTGGGTCCTGTGAAGGATGCATATTTAATCGGTTTTTATGATAATTTTTATAATAACTTAAAATTGGAAGCTAAAATTCCAAATTTAAAATATGCCAATGTTGAATTTGGGAATACAGATATTGCAGGAGAGCTTAAGTCGAGCGATGGCAATTTTGAAATCAATATGGAAGAATTGCTTGTAAATGACAGTATTAAAATTCCACCCATTTTAGTATCAACTGCATTAAGCTCAGATACGATTTTATTTAATTTAAATGCTTCCTATCTGGAGGATGTAGTAGATGATCTCAATTTGAATGGGCAACTCACTCTCTACGGCGATATGTTTCAAGTGACATTGTTACCCTCAGATTTGAGTTTTTATAATGAAAAATGGACTATTGCAGGAGATAATTATATCCGTTTTGGCCGCAAAGAATACATAGAAACTAAAAACCTGATTTTAACCAATAAAAACCAGGTTCTATCTATCAACAGTAAAGGAGAAAAAGGCCTGGAACTGAATTTGAACGCCTTTAGCTTGGAACTGTTGAAGCCTTTTATTGACTCAAAGCGCCTAAAATTTGATGGGGTAGCTTCGGTGGAGGCAGATATTGATAATGTGTTTAAAATGAAAGACTTGTCAGCGCTCATTTCTATGGATACTGTCTGGATAAATGGTGAAAACTGGGGTAAATTAACCGTAAATGCCAAGGCTCCTGAAATAAAAAATACCATTACGGCTGATGTGTCCCTGAGTAAACCATTACCGGATGGCGAAGAACAATTGCTTACCGTAAAAGGATTATTTTTGCCGGCTTTCGCTACGACAAGGGAACAAAATAAAAACTCATTTGATGCCGAGGTAAGAATTGAAAATTTCCCGGTTTCCATCGCAGAATATTTTATACTAAAAGGCATTTCTCAAACCGAAGGCCGCTTTGATGCGGCCCTTGGATTTTCTGGCAATGTAAAAAAACCTTCTGTCGCAGGGGAAGTCGTCCTGAGAGAATCCACAACCCGGATCGATTATCTGGGATTAACATTAACCGCCTCCAAAATAAAGGCAACCATTGATGATTATCTCATTGATCTATCTGGTAATCGAATATATGATATTTATGGAAATTCAGCTGTGATTACAAAAGGAATTACGCATGACCATCTTCGCAATTTTGGATTAGATGCCATTATTTCTTCTCCAAAATTTTTATTTTTAAATACAAAAAAAGAAGATAATGAAATATACTACGGTCAGGCACTGGGAGAAGGCAGAGTGGAGTTTTCAGGAGATTTTAAAAATACTGATATATATGTAAATGCAATAGTTAATGACGAATCTGTTTTAAATATTCCAATTTCATATACACAAAAAACGAGGGAAATCAATTTTATTACGTTTGTAAATAATAAAAAGGACTCGGTAGATGTAGAAGCAAAAAATCCGGTAGAAGAAATCAGAGGGGTCAATCTGGATATGGAAATTGAAGTAACAAATTCCGGTAAAGTCAGGTTGATCTTTGATGAAGCAGTAGGGGATATAATGGAAGGAAGAGGAACCGGAGATTTGGTTTTAGCTATCCGAAGAACCGGAGAGTTTACTCTAAGAGGAGGATATACTCTGGAAGAAGGAAATTATTTATTTACCTATCAAAATCTCAGTGTTGTAAATATCAATAAGCCTTTTGCCGTCCGTCCGGGTGGTACAATTCGATGGTCCGGCGATCCTTTTAATGCTCAAATAGATATTGAAGCAATTTATGAAGATCTCAGTACAGCCCCTTACAATCTTATATTAGAATACCTGACAACAGGAGATGAAAACAAACTCGCTTCCAAATCTACCGGAGTGGATTTATCCATGTATCTGACCGGAGAATTGATGAAGCCGGATATAAATTTTGATATAGAATTGCCCGAAGTCGATCTGGCCATCAGAAGTTATGTGGATGGAAAATTGCGAACCATCAGAAATGACAAAAACGAACTCAATCGTCAGGTATTTGGCTTGATGGTTACGGGAAGTTTCCTGCCTCAAAGCAATTCAAGCGGGGTGGAAGGGAATCAGAGTGTTACCGGAATTAATACATTAAGCGAAGTTATATCTAATCAATTATCCAATTACCTGACCGATCTTATTGGAGAAGTAGTAGAAGAAGGTCGAGTCTTCGGGGGACTTTCGCTCGATTTAGGTTATCGGCTTTATCAGGTTGAAAATACGACAGATGCCGCACTCAATGATCCCACTACTGGAAGTGAATTGCAGTTTGGTGTAAAGAATTATCTCTTCAACAAACGGCTAATCGTCAACATTGGTGGAAATATCGACCTTGGAACATCAGAAACAGTGGCTGGAGTGAGTAGTGGAGCCTATTTTGCCGGGGACCTCGTCGTTGAATATCTCCTAACACCAGATGGACGATATCGCATCCGGGCCTTTAGCCGCACCGATACGGATGGCCTTGGAGATCGCCGGAATAAAACCGGATTAGGAATTTCTTATCAACGTCAGTTTGATACCTTTCAGGAATTTGTGGATGGAATGAAAGATTCTTTCCGAAAGGTAATCAAGGGAAAGAGACGCCTCAAATAGCTCCATACTGTAATAAATAGGTAAAATTCTTCCAAATTGGCCCCTTCCGCTTTTTATTATTAGTTAAAACAAATAAAATTGTATTGAAATACGCATTCATTATCAATGCGTTAAAAGATATTGGTATGAAATTCAACCCCATTTTAGTTTTGGCACTAATCCTTGCGGCAGGAAGTTTTTTCTCCTGTACCCAACAGACAACCGCTGCCGAAAGGAAAAGTGGTCAACCCCTGGTCAAACCCCACGAGGAAGTTAAGCGACCTCAACTAACAGAAGAAGATCGCAATAAATTGCGCAATTCTGTTGGGCGGGATGTCAAGGTCGTAAATCTCCGCCAGTTCCGTCAAATGCTTCAAAACCCTTCTGATACTTTATATATATTTAATTTTTGGGCCACATGGTGCAAGCCATGCATCGAAGAAATGCCTCATTTTGACAACCTGCAAAAGGACGTTGTTCTGGGTAAAAATCTCGCAAATTATAATATGAAAGTTGTTTTCGTCAGCCTGGATAATCCTAAACTGATGGAAAAGAAAGTGCTTCCCTTTATAAAAGAAAACAGATATATTTCTGAAGTTGTTTTGTTGGATGCTGGTGAACCTGACGTTTGGATCAATGAAGTCAGCAAAGACTGGACGGGATCTATTCCCGCCACTCTTTTCCTTAACAATGCCGATGGCTTGAAATTATTTTACGAACAGGAATTTGTTCGGGAGCAGGAATTGAGGGCTGTCGTTCAACCCCTGCTACTCAAGCATCGCACGGCTGATTCTGATTAATTCCTTACAACCTGTTTTTGTTTACAATCTCCAATAACTCCTCCCGGTAATTTTTCCCGATTGGAATATGCTTGGGTGCTTTTTTCTCAATGACTTCTACCATATTTCCTACAATGGCATTGATTTTATCCAGCCCTACAATATAGGATCTGTGGATGCGCTTGAATTTATCCAAAGGTAATTTTGTTTCCAGACTTTTCATCGTTTGCAAAGTAATGACCCGGCTCTCTGCTAATCGGATGATGACATAATCCTTCAATCCTTCTATATAGATAATATCATCGTATTTTATTTTAATTAATTTTTTATCTGATTTTACAAAAATAAAATCTTTTTGCTCGCTGCTTTCAGCAGCTGGAGTGGCTGCAACCGGAGCGGCCTCCTTGCGCAGCAACTCCAATTGGTCCGAAGCTTTATTGACAGCTTTCATAAACCGATCAAAGGCAATGGGTTTGAGTAAATAGTCAATGACATTCAACTCAAATCCTTCCAGTGCATAATTCGGATAGGCCGTTGTGAAAATCACCAAAGGCGGATTGCTAAGGCTTTTCACAAAATCAATCCCGGTCAACTGCGGCATTTGAATATCCAAAAATATCAAATCCACGGATTCCTTTTTGAGTAACTCCAGAGCTTCCAAAGCATTTTGACAACGACCAACCAGGTTGATGCTATCTAATTTTCCAACGTAAGTTTCCAGTACATCTAATGCGAGAGGCTCGTCATCAACAATAATTGCATTCATCATTTTGTAATGTCTAATTTAAGGTTTACGGCATATTTATCGGGTTGATCCCGGATATCTAGTTGATAATTATTGGGATACAACAGGTTTAATCTTCTTCGGACATTTACCAATCCAATTCCTCCACTGCGTTTGTGCATTTGGTTGGGGAGGGCATCGGGTTTACTATTTTCAATAAAAAGGTGAATCTCATTATCGGCCACATCGAGTTCTATATTGACAAAGCCCCGGTTGATATTATTGCTCAACCCATGTTTAAAACTATTTTCTAAAAAAGGTATAAACATCAGGGGCGCAATTTTTTGTTCGTGGACATTTCCGTTTACGGTAAAAGCAATGTCTACATTTTTTCCCTGACGGAGCCGTTCCAGGTCCAGGTAGTTTTTGATATAATTCACTTCCTTGCTTAATGGCACGCGTCGCTCATTGCATTCGTAAAGCATGTAGCGCATCATCTCAGAAAGTTTTATGACGATCTCCGGAGCCTTATCTGATTTTTTCAGGGTGAGCGCGTAGAGATTATTGAGCGTATTGAATAGAAAATGCGGGTTAATTTGAGATTTTAAAAACCGCAATTCCGATTGCATATTTTGTTTTTCCAGTTCCTGCTTTTCTCTTTCATGCCGAATCCATTCCGTTATTATTTTAAAAATAGTAGAAAGACCCATCATCAGGAAAGTCAGCATAAAATACAGCGCCTGATTTTTGACGAGGCTCTCCTGCATTTCCGGATGACCAGACAGGACAAAGTACATGACAAATATTTTGAGGGGAGTCACCACCAAAACAGTTAGCATAAACAAAGCACAGTACCGAATGAATTTTTTTTCCGTAAGGAAATTGGGGATGAGGTAAAACAGGTTGAAATAAACGGCAACTGCGTAAAAGAAAACATTGATGATCTCATTGGAAAAGGTAAACCAAAACCCATGCTTTGTCCCCGTCAAAAATGTATAGAACAAAACAAGAGCTACCCAAAACGCTGTGTGGTACACCACGCGGTTGGAGAAAAAGCCATAAAGTTTTCCAATGAATTGATTCGCTTTTGCGGTAATTTCCATAAGGTATTTACAAGCTGCTTATTATTATGGTAAAATTATAATAATTTAGATAAAACGGGAATAATTGTAGAGGAAAGCCAAATAAATTCTCCCTACATTTGATACTTTGATAAAAAGATGTACCAAAGAAAATGAATATCGGATACGATGCAAAGCGGGCTTTTTGGAACAGGACGGGGTTGGGAAACTATAGCCGGACCTTGCTAAAGACTCTTGTAGAACATCAAGTCATCGATCAGGCTGTTTTGTTTACGCCCAAAATTTCTAAAAATCCAAACACAGAATTTCTGTTACATCCTCCTTTTCAAATTCGTCAACCTAAAACTACCCTGGATAAAATTTTTCCTTCGGGTTGGCGCACCTATGGGCTTCCAAAAGAAATCGAAAAAGAAAAAGTACTATGGTATCACGGACTGAGCAATGAGCTTCCGCTCAATATCCACCGAAAGAAAATACCAACTATTGTTACCATCCACGATTTGATATTTGAGCGATACCCTGAACAATATCCGATAATAGACCGATATTTTTATCATAGAAAATTTAAATATGCTTGTCAGGTGGCGGATAAGGTAATCGCAATTAGTGAACAGACCAAGCAGGATATTATTGATTTTTATAAAATAAATCCAAATAAAATACAAGTCGTTTATCAGTCCTGTGATGCTGTTTTTTATAATAAAAAAACAAATAAGGAAATTCAGGATTTAAAAAAGACTCATCAATTGCCCAGTGATTTTATTTTATATGTCGGTTCAATTATAGAAAGAAAAAAATTATTAAATTTAGTAAAATCTTTAAGCATTTTAATGCCTAAGGTCAAAGTGCCGTTAGTCGTCGTAGGACAAGGGAAAGATTATAAGGAACAGGTTTTAAAATATATAAATAAAAATAATTTAAATAAGAGTATTGTATTTTTAGATATTGATTTTTCTAATCTTCCTTTATTGTACCAAGCTGCCAAAGCTTTTGTTTATCCCTCAGTTTTTGAAGGATTTGGGATACCCGTTTTAGAGGCCCTGCACAGTGGAATTCCGGTTATTACCAGTAATGTAAGTTGCCTGCCGGAAGCCGGAGGGCCGGGAAGTTGTTATATCGATCCAAATAGCCCTGAATCCATAGCGGAAGGAATAGAGAAAGTGCTAACAGATTCGGAATTGCAAAAAGACATGATTGCCAAAGGATTGGAACATGCAGCGAACTTTCTCCCGGGAAAAATCGCCGGGGAATGGAAGAAAATATATTCTAAAACATAAACTCAAACAGCTTCCTAGGAATTTTCCCTCAATTTCCTTCGATTATTAAAGGGAATAAACGCGCTTGTCCTTCATGCGCGGATCTTTTTTCTTTTTGAGTTGCTTATCGTTTTTTCTGGGAGCAGGAGCAGGTTTTGTCCCGTTTGGATATTCAAACTGATATAATTTTTTTTCTAAATCTTTAAAAGTATCACTCTGAAATAGCTCCTTGCTTTTTTCGAGCAAATCAGGAATTTGTTTTGATATTTCATCCTGATTTTCGAGCCATTCTTCAGAAGGCTGCATTCCTTTGGGAAGTTTTTTAAACATATCCGGGATCATGCGGTAAAATTGACCAAGGTTGAGGCTGTCTCCTTCAATGCGCATCCAACCATCTCCGAGGCTTTCCAAATCCGATTCCTTCAATTGCTCCTGTGCTTGCTCGAAGGCAGAAAAGAATTCTCCAATCAGGCCATCAAAAGATTCCTCCAGTTGCTTGAGATCCTCTTCCATTTGTTCCTGAGGAGAAGTATTTTGGGCCAATATTCCATTCGTGCAAAACAAGGCCAATACAAAGAAAATGATAGTTTTACGCATGAGTTTTTTATTCTTTTAACGCAGGATCAGGCTTGCGGTCACTGAATTTGGTGATTAACTAATTCAAGAACGGCTAGTGAAAGAAAAACTTCCTCCTCCTCAGCATTCATGTCTTCCAGCAATTCAAATGCTCGGGGGTTTACTTTTTGGGTCAATTCAGGATTGACCAGGCTACCCATTTCCCGATCTTTAATGATAATCGGACTCAGCAACTCTGTTTCGCTGCGGTTGATACGGGCAAGCAGGCGTTTGCCTCGGGCACTATATAATAATCCATCCGGGTTGAGGGTTCCTAAAATTTTTCCATTTACTTTAATTTCCACACCTCTATTTTTTATTCTATATAAAAATTCATGTTTTGAGGTGCGGGCATAGAGGACGGCATTGTGACCGGGCGCGAGGTACTTCCTGTAACCATAAGCGATAACTGGTTCGCTGTAGATGGAAACAATTTTTCCCCGGATGTCTGTGCCGAACAAAAGGCTTTTTTTCTTGACCTGATGTTCCAGAGATAATAATTCCCGTTCCTCGTCATCCCAGGGCGCCAATTCTTTAATCCAGGGCATCAGTTCCTTCTTCATTTGAGCGAGATCGGCTTTTACTTTAGCATTGCTCGGCTGAAAATTAGTCAACACTTTAAATAGTAAATAAGCCCCGCCCAAAATGATAAGCAGCAGGAGTAGCAAAGCCAGGAAAAAGAAAGATAATATTTTCATATTTTAAAATAAAAACAAAAGGTATTAGTTAAATAACTATCCTTATGACGAAATTGTTTTAAAAAGTCAGGAATCTTTGGGTAAAATATTCGTGGACTTGCCAAAGTGCCGAACAAATTCCTGCATTTGATTGGCGAGTTGAGCATTTTTTGTTCCTCTGTAATAAGCATCGGTTAATCGCTGCATAGTTTGGAATACGAAAAAATCCATTTCTCCCATTTCAAAATCCTGTGTCCACAAATCCATTACCGCAGAGTTTTTATTGTCTTTTTCAAAAAAACTCATAAACATGGCTTTGCAGGGTCTGGAGTTTCCGGCTTGTTGATCATCCGATGCCTCCCAACCAATTTCTACCGGAATATTATCTGAATTTAATCCAACTTTTATTTTTATTTCAGATATACGATTTACTTTTTTATTCATTTTATAATTTATTACTTAATATTTTTATAATATAATTC
>JAHDCK010000456.1 GCA_020629915.1 Saprospiraceae bacterium | reverse complement strand
TTGGCCTTTTCTCCACAATACAAATATTCAGCAAATGGTGGACTGCATATATAGGCTACGTGTTCTAATTTGAAACTGGAATAAAATGTATCAGAATAAAATCCGGAAGCTGAAAAATGTACAGGAAATGGAGGTTCTAAAATAATAAAGTTTATATAATAAGTTCCGGTGTCTGGCAATGTAAAGAGGGAAGAGGTATCCTGAGAAAAGTTCTCAAGAGTACTATCTTTTCCAAAAATCCAAATTGAATAGTCCTTTTCCATTGTACAGGCATCAAATAGAACAGGCTGATAAGATACGGTTTGAGCTTTTCCGAATAAAGATAAAAAGAGAGTCAAAAGAATCAGGTAGAATTTCAAAGACATAAGTTTTGTATTTGGATATTATTTTCCATGCATAATATATATACAATTTGTCATTTCGAGCGCAGCAAGAAGTCTTCTCTACGAAATGAAAATAGATTCAAATAAAACCCAATGATGTAAAAGCAGGGGCCTTTACCCTGCTTCTTAAAGAAGATTTTTCCCTTACCTCGAATGATAAACTAAAGGATATAAATTACTCCACAATCTCATAATCCACATCCAATTTTCGCAAAGCCCGGAAAGCCGAACTGCTCGTCCCTTCCGAAACTTCAATGTCAATAGGCGTCCCTTCCAGGAGGTAACCTGTTAGTTCACTAGCTGTTCCGGAATCCAGTCCGGCGTATTCTTCAAGGACTTTAGCAATGGCTCTTTTGTCTGGTCTTTTGGCATCACAGGAAACGAGTTGTAGTTTCATAATTAAAATTATTGTATTATTAAATCATTAAATTATTAGCACTTTCTTTTACTTTTTTTCTTAGTAGCGGACTCGCCCGATAGCGATCTTCCCGATATAAATCATATAAGTCATCTAATTGTGCGAGACAGTTTTCCAATCCCTTTCCCTCCGCCCAGGCCAGCAATCCTTTTGGATAATTTACGCCTTTTGTCATCGCCGTTTCGATGTCTTCCGCCGAAGCAATATTCAAAAAAAGCGCATCTATCGCCTCATTGATCAGCATAACAACGACCCGATCCACGATTTTTTGTCCCAGGACTTTATCTGTGTTAGGTGCCCGTTTTTCGGCGTTTTCACTGTAGTCGTAGTAGCCCTTCCCAGCCTTACGACCATGGTAGCCCGCCTCAGATAAACGCTTTTGAGTGAAAGAAGGTTTATAACGCGGGTCGTAGAAAAAGGCTTTGAAAACCGTTTCCGTTACAGTGTAATTCACGTCATTACCGATGTAATCCATGAGTTCAAACGGACCCATTCGGAAGCCGCCGATTTCCTTCATCGCCCAGTCGATGGTAGCGACATCTGCCACGCCTTCCTCCAGAATTCGGATGGATTCTCCATAGAAGGGACGGGCGATTCGGTTGACGATAAAGCCCGGCGTGTCCTTAGCGAGAACCGTTAGTTTACCCCAGGAATCGATCATGGATTTGGAGTAATCTAATACGTTTTTATCTGTTTGGATGGCCGGAATGATCTCTACCAGCTTCATCAGCGGAGCCGGATTGAAAAAGTGAATCCCGATTACCCTGGATGGTTTTTCTAACGCTCCGGCTATGGAAGCTATAGAAAGGGAAGAGGTATTCGAGGCCAAAATACAATCCTCGGGAACAATGCTTTCCAGATTTTGAAATACTTTTTTCTTTATATCTAAATTTTCTATAATTGCTTCAATGATCATCCCGCAATCTCCAAACGCAGAGAGATTATCCATATAATAAATTCGCCCGAATATGGCTTTGGCTTCGGGGTCGGTCATGCGTCCTTTCTCTACCAGCCGATTTAAAATTTTTAATAATTTTTCCCTGGCTTTTGTCAACGCAGCTGGGTTATTGTCATATAAATAAACTTCATGTCCTGCCGTTGCGGCTACTTGGGCAATACCGGAACCCATGGAGCCGGAGCCTATTATGCCGATTTTTACATTGACCATTGACCATTGACCATTGACCATTTTTTCTTCGTTACTCATTATTTTTTATATTTATTTTAATTTTCTATTCTTGTTTTCTTTAAAATGGCAAACAGGATTTTACTAATTTCTTCTGCATCTTTTATTAAACTTTCGTATATTTTTTCTTCGAGATAATCAGTGTCTTTCATTAAGGATAACCAGTATTTAGTTTCCAGGCATTCCTTGTATGCAATCCCTATTTTTTGTGAAAATTCTTTTCTGGATACTGCTCCGTTTGCTTCTGCTATATTTGCCCCAATGGAAGTCCCGCTTCGTACAAATTGCTTGGATATAATGTATTCTTTCTTTTCTGATTTTAAAAATTGATAAGCCTTGACCACTCTCACTGCAAAAGCATAAGCTTTTTCATAAGTAATATTATCTTTTTTCAAAATAAAAAATTTTAAATTTTAAATAAAAAAATGGTCAATGGTCAATGGTCAATGGTCAATGCCCTTTAAAAGTCGCTTTCCGCTTCTCCAAAAAAGCCGTTACCCCTTCATTATAATCATACGTTTCACTCGCCTCCACCTGCAACTCATGTTCCATTGCCAATTGATCTTTTAAGTTATTTGTAAAAGACATATTTAATAATCGCTTGGTCAATCCTAATCCCTTTGTCGGCATCTTCGCCATCTTATAAGCTAACTTCAGGCTTTCCTCTGCGAACGACTCATCTGGAAAATACTTATAAATCATTCCCAGGCGTTCAGCTTCGGCTGCGCTGACTTTATCGCCCGTCATCATCAGAGCAGAGGCTTTTGCAAAACCAATAATCCGGGGCAGCGTAAACGTCCCGCCGCTATCAGGAATCAATCCGATTTTGCTAAAGGCTTGAATAAAAGAAGCCGATTCTGTAGCAACAGCAATGTCACAAGCCAAAGCGATATTCGCTCCGGCTCCGGCGGCTACGCCATTGATAGCACTTATAATTGGTTTTTCTATGTTTCGGATGCGCATCACAGCCGGGTTGTAGTGTTTGCTTACAATGTCGCTGAGGGGCGGGCCGTTCGGGTCCATGATTTCCTGGAGGTCTTGCCCGGCACAAAACGCCTTGCCTTCCCCGGTGATGTACACGGCCCGGATGCTATCGTCGCTTTTGCACTTGTCCAGTATTTCCTGAAATTCAAAGGCCATTTCCTTGTTGAAACTATTAAAAACCTTCGGGCGATTGAAGCGAATAATGGCTAATCCTTCTTGTTGTTCAAATAAAATGTGATTCATAATATTTTTATTAAAATAAATTGTATTTTGTTGGTGAGTTAAGACTTGTTCTTGAATCTCAGGCTTATTGAACTCAAATAGTTAACCATCGAACCATCGAAAAAGAAAATAAAATTAAGACAATTAAACAAAAACATATAATACTTTGTCATCTCGAAC
>JAHDCK010000455.1 GCA_020629915.1 Saprospiraceae bacterium | reverse complement strand
TCCTCCGACCTACAATGCTGGGTCGGAGGTTTACTCTCGGTCCATTTGCGAACGGCTCAGTCACGAACATGAAGTTCATGTTTTCACCAGGGAAGAAGACGAATATCGCTTGGACTTCGAGGTGCGTCGGGATCTCCGAAACGGTATCCCACTGACTCTTGTCAATCTCCCCAGAGAAAAGGACGGGTACGAACATCCGAAGGTTAATCGTGCTTTTCGGGAACTCCTGGAATCTTTTCGACCGGATATTATTCATATAGGTCATTTGAATCATGTGTCTGTGGGGATTGTCCACGAAGCCAAGCAGAAAAATGTTCCGATGGTTTTTACACTGCATGATTTTTGGCTGATGTGTCCGAGAGGACAATTTTTACAACGCAACTTTGACGGGGAAAATCTCTATGCACTTTGCAAGGGCCAGGAAGATAAAAAGTGCGCGACGAATTGCTACAAAATGAAATTTTCCTGCCACCCAAAAGATGAAGAAAAAGATACTTTGTACTGGACTAACTGGATCGCCAGAAGGATGGAGGCTGTAAAAAAATTAATTCCTCATATTGATTTTTTTATTGCTCCTTCAAAATACCTGCAAAATAGATTTACTCATGATTTTATAATACCTAAAGAAAAAATGGATTACCTGGATTATGGTTTTCCGACAGATTATCTTCAACCGCCGGTTCTCCCCCACTCCGGAATTTTTACGTTTGGTTATATCGGGACACATATCCCGGCCAAGGGCGTGAACCATTTGCTTGAGGCTTTTTCTAATATAAAAAAACCGGCTGTATTAAAAATCTGGGGGCGGCCGATTGGACAAAATACGGCTTCCTTAAAAAGGATAGCCGCTACAATTTCCAACCCGGTAGAATTTATGGGCGAATATCGAAATGAGGAAATCGTAAAAAAGGTTTTTTCTCATATAAATACTATTGTTGTCCCATCTATTTGGGGAGAAAATTCTCCGCTTGTCATTCACGAGGCGCAGGCTTGTAAAATTCCGGTTATCACTGCCGATTTTGGAGGCATGAAGGAATATGTCCGGCATCAGAAAAATGGTTTACTTTTTCAGCATAGAAACTCTAATGATTTATACGAAAAAATGCAATGGGCTGTGGAGAATCCTGCAAAAATGAAATCGCTTGGAGAAGTGGGCTACTTATTCTCAGCAGATGGACAGGTACCCGAAATTGGAGAACACTGTGAGGCCCTAATTCATATTTATACTAAAATTATAAAAGAAAAAACAAATGCAAAGCGAACTTTGGAGAATAACCATTGATACAAATCCGGAGGATTGCAACCTGAGTTGCATCATGTGTGAAGAGCATAGTCCGTATAGCGACTTCATCCCCAATCTCTACAAAACGACCGGAGTAAAACGCAGGCGAATGCCCTTTGAATGGATCGAAAAAATCTTTGCTCAAGCCAAAGCACTTGGCGTAAAAGAGATCATTCCTTCTACGATGGGGGAACCGCTTTTGTACAAGGGATTTGATCGGATTTTTTCACTGAGCCAGGAAACGGGAATTAAAATTAACCTGACAACGAATGGTACTTTTCCTAAAAAATCGGTTGTGGAATGGGCCATGCTCATCGTTCCGAATACGACTGATATTAAAATTTCCTGGAACGGGGCGACGAAGGAAACGGCTCAAAAAGTCATGTTGAAAATTGACTTTGATCAATGCGTAGAAAACGTTGTGCAGTTTATTAAAGTAAGAGATCAAATATACAAGGAATCGGGATATTATTGCCGGGTTACTTTTCAGTTGACCTTTATGCAGAACAATATGCATGAGCTGGGTGACATCATTCGGTTGGCAGCAAAGTTGGGCGTTGACCGGGTGAAAGGACATCAACTTTGGGATCATTTTGAGGAGATAAAACCACTAGCTTTTAAAAAGGATAAAGCATCAATTGAACAATGGAACAAATATGTTGAAGAGGCATATATCGCCAGGGATGAAACCGTTTTGCCAAATGGGAAAAAAGTTTTACTGGAAAATATCATACCCTTAAAATACGAGGAGCAGCAACAAACCCCGGAAGATTATATATGCCCTTTCCTCAATAAAGAACTTTGGATTTCAGCTACGGGAAAATATTCTCCCTGTTGTGCACCGGATCAGCTACGGCAGAGCCTGGGCGATTTTGGGAACTTTGAAACCCAGACGATACAAGAAGTGATAGAAAGTGATTTGTATAAAAATTTAATAAAAAATTATAAAAAAATACCCTTATGTCAAAATTGCAATATGCGGAAACCCGCCTAAGAAATCATATTCAGGTAAAACCCATTTTATCTTTTTTAGAAAGTCATCCTGAGATTCAGGCAGCGGTTGTTTTCGGTTCGGTGGCACGGGAGGAAGATACTTACCATTCTGATTTGGATCTTGCGCTCCTCGTGATGCCTGGATTTTCTCCCGAATCTATGAAGGAAGAATTAGCGACTTCTTTCAAGGATGAAATTATTCAAGTGGCTCTTTTTAAAAGAAAAAATGTCGTTTCTATTTATAATAAAAATTTAAAAAAGACAGATATTTTATTGATAGAAAATGCCGAACAGCTCAGGCGAAATTACGTGGGCTCAGAAATCCCGGAAGATAAAATTGCCGAGACCGTTTTATTTGATAAAACAGGAAGCATAACCAATTTTTTATATACTATTTGTAAAAATAAAAAAACGATAATAAAAAGAAACCCCAGTGATTTGTTAGACGAGTTTTTGATTACTTTTGAAAATTGCTCGAAGAAGCACGCCCAGAGTGATGGATATCGATTTTATTTTAATTATAACTGCGCCTTGCATTATGCAGTACAATTAAAATATATGTTTTCCGGCAATAAAAAATATCTTTACTCCCCCAGGAATGTTATTTATCACTGTATTGACAAATCAAACACGGAGGCATTTTACAATTTAAAAGGCAGTATCTTTTTGCCTAATGCCAATGAAAAAAAGAGAAATTTGCTAAATTTTGTATATGAAATTTTAGAAAATCATCTTCCGGAAAGACTGGAGGAAACTCAAAATTTCTGTGAAGCCATTTTCGACCGGGACAAAATCTGGAACTTTAGAGATTATAATATCCACAATCCTCAACTACCTGCGGGGAAGATTTTCCGGAGTTCAGCTCCTATGCTTTTTGCTGACCACAAATTAATGAAAGAACATTTAGACAAAAATAATATAACAACAATCATTGATTTGAGAGCACCGAAGGAAGTCAGCGAAAATCCTTATACGGAGGAATTGCTTGCAGGAAAAAACTATATCAAAGCCCCATTCGATCCATGGAATCAACCGAATTGGTTTAAAGAAAAATACCACGGCAAAGAAAGTAACCGTGCGATTGCATACCGCTTTTTCATGTTGGCT
>JAHDCK010000021.1 GCA_020629915.1 Saprospiraceae bacterium | reverse complement strand
CAGAATAAAATTTGCGGCTTGTAGCCGATTAATGGAATTTTAAACATGCTCTAAATTTTATATAGAAAATAATTTATATTTTCTCCAAAACAAAAGTTACCTTATTAAAATCAGCGGCAGCATTAATAACACTTCTAAAATCCTCATATAAGTCTTTTGGATATTGACTTTTCTTATAAAACTCCACAATCCGAATTTCTACGGAATCTCCTCTCCGATCATAGGAAGAAACAAACTGCGCCGTAATTTTTCCATCCTCCTTCAAATATTTTTCAATTTTCACATCATCCAGATTTTCTATTTTATAACCTTTAGGAATATCAAAGCGGATAAAATGATTGTAAACTTTGGCGTATTCAAAATCAATGGGCTGAACGCGCTCCGTTTCCTGATACAATTCACTTTGAGTTCCTATAGCCAGACCCACTTTAAAAAGGAAAGCATTTCCCGCTTTTTCCAGGAGGCTGGGAGCTTTTACGGAGGCCTTTGTAATAAATGGAGTGGCTGGTTTGGCACTCAGTTCGATGTCCTTATTTTCAAGGGAACTCTCTAAAATTTCCGCTTCCTCAATTCCGGAAGTAAAAAGCCATTGCTCCAATTGTTGCCGGCCTTCCTCATTGACATAAGCCAGATTGAATCGCATAGAGTTGGCCCGGTGGCCTGTAGTTTGTCGGAATTTATTCATTGTGATGTATTCCATTTCCTTATCAAACTCAACATCAATTTCCAGCCGGACTAAAGATTGATCATCCTTGGAAGGGTTGATTTTTTTGACTTTTCCCTCGTCGGAGCCCGCAATGAACAATCCGTAATTTCCACCCAAATCAGCCGGAGCAATCCCTAGCCGGTAATCAATTCGCTCAGGCGATATGAATTTGTCGTATTTAGAAAAGTAGAATAACATTTTATCTATATTGGAATAATCTTCAAAGTTTTCGTCAAACCGGGCGCGGTAACGGCTGGTAGACAAAACAATTTCAAATGGAATTTCCAGCTCCTTGAAAAAAGCGACATACAATTTGGCGATACCCAAATCATCGGCGTACTTTTGTTCCAATACATCTGCTACCTCAGAGAGATTTTCTCCCATGCCTTCCTTGTACGCAATATTCTTTTTTATATAATTTTCTATCGCAATTATCTTGTCTTCCTCAGATTTTATCTTTTTTATTTTAAGGGATTTAAATATATCTTTAAAATCTATCTTTTTGCGATTGGTAGTTAGAATTTCAGAATAACGGGAGGTGATATTATCCCAGGTATTGAGCCGGGGCGAACGCATTCCATCCTTGTTGAGGTAAGAAAGTTTGAAGGCAATTTTAGCCAGATTGGAGCGGTTGGCCGCGTATTCTTCCTCTATAGCCGGAGCCAGATTTTTAGTATTGACGTGTAGGGTACGGAGTCCGTCTTTTTCCGATTCGGCAGCTTTTGGCAGGCCGTTGTATGTTTGGACTTCAAACTCAAACTGCTTAGGAGCAATGAGGTAGAAGTTGAGATCCCGCACCTTGTTTTCCGCCTGAAAGAACTCCACACCGTACTGCATTAAATTTTTACGAACCTTATAATAATATTCTATATCTGAACCGGGAACAGCACCTTCAACGGCAAAAATTTTAAACTGCCCGTAGTTTTCCAGATTATCAATTTCTTTTATATTATTTTTATCTAAAAGAGTAACTTTTCCGTCAGGTGCAATGGCTCTTGCTTTGATTTCCAAAATATCCTTTACACCTCTCATTGGGATAAAAACTTTATTTTCCCGGTCCAGGGCCTTATCGTCATTTACCCGGATGATTTTGTGTTGGGTCTCAATACACTCTTCTTTATTTTCATCTATAATAAAATTAAAAATTCGGGTATCCAGCACAGTAAGCGCAGACAACTTTTTCTCCTCTTCTGAAAGCGTTGTCCGGTTGGGTTTTTCTGACCAGTCGTAATCAACTGGAGAGGTGGCAAAACTGATTTTAGTTATAAAAAGTAATAAAAACAATATTGATTTTTTCATTTTGTTATTTTTTATATAGAATTAGTTTGATATTATAAGGACTGAAATATTAGCTGACTATTTCACCAAAACAACCGCTTCCTTATAGGCTTTATTTAATTGCTTTACTGCTTTATTCCAGGCAGGGAAGTCAGATTTCTTTACCATCAAAGTATTGACAAAGATTGACTGTTTCAGCACAACCATATTTCCTTCCTGCAAGTATTCAATTGTAGCTCCCAGCGGTCCATCAATAAAGGAAAGTGCTTCCGGAAGATAGTCTACTTTATATCCGGCAGGGATTTTTAATTTTACGGTACTGTTATGGATATTTTTATATTTAATTTTCCTGTCATATTTTCGGGTTTCAATATCTATTTTTTCTTTTTGGTAAGGCTTTTTTAGATTCATATTTATAAAAATCTTATTATTTAAAGCCGTAACATAGTTGGGTACTTCAAAATCAAAATTTACCGTGGCTGCCTTTGCAGGATCATTCAGACCATTTACTTGTGGTTGTGCAATTTTAAATTTATTATTTCCTTTTTTAAAATAACTATCTGAAAACTGTTCCTTATCTTCAGCCTCTTTCCAGGCATATTCAAAATCAATTTTTCGGTAACCTGTCACCTCAATCTCGGTTTTTCCTTTTAGATTCTTATCTACAATTTCTATGGTGGTCACATCCTTCCACTGATTTTCTTCTCTGGGAATGACGGGCACCGTTACAATTTCATAATTCTTTTCATCCTGAGCAATTAAAGCCTCCTTTCCCTGAATCATAGAGGTCGGCAATTCAAAAGGTTGCAGGTTTCCGGTGGCATCCAGGAAGGTATATTTTCCATCCAGTTTCAAGGCTGTTATCATGTGGTTGTCTACCATAGGCGTTGGTACTTTTTCATAAGTATAGGGTTTATCTCTGGTGCCGATCCAGGTCAAATGCGCGGGTATATCTGCATAGCCCAGCATCTCCACAAGCAGGTTGGCCATGTCTTTGCAATCCCCATATTTTTTGCTGCAAACCTTAGCAGCATCCCTGGGGATAAATCCGCCCAATCCATCCTCAAAGGCGACATATTTAATATTTTCCTGTACCCACCGATAAATGGCTTTGGCCTTGGTTTTATTATCAGGCTTATCTTTGGTGATTTCAGATACGATATTTTTTAATTCATTTTGATCCGTTTTATTAATATCTTTGATTAAAGTGCGATACCATTTATATAAATCATCTACATCTGAAAGAATGTTAACTTTTTTACCATCAATTTCTGCTGAGGCAATTCTCAGGATGAGATGAGGCGTATAATAAGCTCTGTTAGGCGCATTGGTTTCAAATTCATAAGCAGGATTGTCTTTTACGGTCCAGGTATAAGTGGTCTTTCCCTTTTTAGTCGTCTTTTTAAAATTGACTTTATCGGTATCTTCTCCTTGCAACTCGTAAGCTAATTCTACTTCTTTTGGGAAGGTTACCTGGTAGGTTCCGTTTAGAATGGGGCCGAAGGAATCGAAAAAGAAAACGCCGAGCATGTGGGGGTCTTTTATCATTTCCCGGTAAGAAAGATTGGTTACCACACCTTCAGCGATAGCCGGGTAAACGAAAGTTTTCCGTTTGGTATCATTATAAAATACTCCGCCGGACATTACATCCTCCGTTTCAATATTGTCCACTTTTACTTTCTTGCCATTGGGGAGTTGAGTCCAGGCTTTTATGTTTTCAATATATTCAAAACTCGTATAATAAATAGACTCGTTTGAGTAGCGAGCATCATTTTTTAGATATAAAATTTTCTCATCTACATCTTTATAAATACTAAATTGTCCATCAACGATGTCAACATGGAGGTGTTCATTTTGTTGCAGGAAGGCGACCTCATTTTCAGGATACTTATTTTGCAATTCGGCGAGGTCAAATTTTTGGGTCATTCCTATAACAGGGAAACCAAGGAAAAACAAATAAATGATTATTTTATTCATTTTAAAATATATTGAATTAAAATTAAATATTATTAAGATGCATAAAAATAGAAAATAGTTGCTAAGGATGGATCGAAAAACAGGAATTTGATGCCTAATGTTAGTAATTTCATCCCAAACAATCCAAGGTTTTATACCAAATGTCGTAATTTTGAGATCAAACATTTTAAAACAAACAAAATCCTAAGAATAATAGTTTGGCTAAAAAATCGACAAAGAGCAAACCCACCGGTAAAGTAACGCCATTAATGAAGCAATATTTTTCGGTGAAAAATAAATATCCCGGCGCAATCCTTTTGTTTCGGGTGGGAGATTTTTATGAGACCTTCGGAGAAGATGCCGTGAAAGCCTCCAAGGTGCTGGGCATTATTCTCACCAGCAGAAATAACGGCGGAAGCAAAATTGAACTCGCCGGATTCCCGCATCATTCTATGGACTTATATTTGCCACGCCTGGTCAAAGCGGGTTTTCGGGTCGCCATCTGTGAACAACTCGAAAAACCCAGCAAGGAAAAGAAAATCGTCAAGCGAGGCGTTACAGAGGTAGTAACACCAGGGGTAGCAATCAATGACAAACTGCTTGACCATGCCAGTAATAATTTCCTGGCCTCGGTTTACTTTGGCAAAAAAGACCAGGCAGGAGTCGCCTTTTTGGATATTTCTACCGGGGAGTTTCTGGTCAGTGAAGGTAGTTTGGCTTATGCCGATAAACTCCTCCAAAGCTTCAATCCCTCCGAAGTCATTTTTCAAAAAGGAAAGGAAAAGGATTTTGATGGGCAGTTTGGAACTCGTTTTTATACTTACCCAGTAGAAGATTGGGCATTTACGGGGGATTATGCTAAAGAAAAACTCCTGGAACATTTTGAAGTGCAGACACTCAAGGGTTTTGGCATTGATGAAATGGCTCTGGCACAAATTGCCGCCGGAGCAGCTTTGCACTACGTGGCCTCCACAGAAAACACCAATTTAAAACATATATCATCTATTTCCCGGCTTCAACCGGATAGGTACGTTTGGTTGGATCGATTCACCATCCGCAATCTCGAACTCGTTCATTCCAACCACGAAACCGGAATTCCCCTGATAAAAATTTTAGATAAAACAGTGTTGCCAATGGGGGCACGCCTCCTTAAAAAATGGGTATTACTTCCCTTAAAAAACAAAGCTGAAATTGATAACCGGCTTTCTGTCGTAGATTATTTTATTAAAAATGACGAACCAAGAGATGCCATCGAGGGGAACCTGAGATTGATTGGAGATTTAGAGCGTCTAGTATCAAAAGTATCACTGGGAAAAGTCAATCCCAGAGAAGTCGTTCAAATCAAAAAGGCATTGGCGGCTATCGGTCCGGTGAAGGAACTCCTCCAAAAAACAAATAATGATCCCTTAAAATCTATCGCTGAACGCCTTAACCCGTGTCCCAAATTGCAGGAACTCATCGCTAGCGAAATTGTAGAAGAACCTCCGGTCAAATTAGATAAAGGTGGTGTCATCGCTGATGGGGCAAATGATGAACTGGATGAACTGAGGGGCATCGTGAACAACAGTAAAGAATTGTTGCTGGACATCCAAAAAACAGAAGCGAGTCAAACAGGTATCGATAATTTAAAAATAGGTTTTAATAATGTATTTGGTTACTATCTGGAAGTCACCAATAAATATAAAAACAAGGGGCTCGTTCCGAATCACTGGACGCGCAAGCAAACGCTTACAGGTTCGGAGCGGTACATCACCGACGAACTCAAAAAACTGGAAACTAAAATCCTGGGGGCGGAGGAGAAAATTCTTGCATTAGAATCTAAATTATTTATAAATTTAATATCTAATTTGGCAGATTATATCCAGGATATTCAACGGAATGCTTCTCTGGTAGCACGTGTAGATTGCTTGATGTCTTTTGCGAAGGTCGCCCTCAAAAATCACTATTGTCGTCCTGAAATTAATGATTCTCATATAATAAATATTCAGTCAGGTCGTCATCCGGTGATAGAACAGCATCTTGATATCGGTGAGAGTTACGTTCCGAATGATGTTTACCTTGATAATGAGCAGCAGCAAATTATGATGATCACCGGACCGAATATGTCGGGAAAATCTGCTGTGCTTAGACAGACGGCACTCATCTGCCTGATGGCGCAAATGGGTTCCTTTGTTCCAGCTAAGTCAGCAGAATTGGGCTGGATCGATAAGGTGTTTACAAGGGTTGGCGCATCGGACAATATTTCTTCCGGAGAATCGACTTTTATGGTTGAGATGAATGAAACGGCGAGTATCATGAATAATATTTCGGATCGCAGTTTGATTTTGCTGGATGAAATCGGGCGCGGAACGAGTACTTATGATGGGATTTCTATTGCCTGGTCTATCGCTGAATTTCTGCACAATAATCCAAACGCCAAACCCAAGACGCTTTTTGCAACTCACTACCACGAACTAAATGAATTGGCGAATAAGTTTGATAGAATTAAAAATTATAATATAGCTGTAAAAGAAATAGAAAATAAAGTCATATTTCTTCGCAAACTCATTCCTGGTGGCAGTAACCACAGCTTTGGAATCCACGTAGCGAAAATGGCAGGGATGCCGAGGAGCATTGTGGAGCGGGCGAGCCATATTCTATCCGAATTAGAACAAAAATCTGTCCTGGATCGGGAAAATGAGGGCGCAGATGTCCCAAAAACGGATAATCAAATCCAAAATCAACTTCAAAATCTGTCAACGGATAATTACCAGTTATCCATTTTTGAAACGGTTGATCCTACCGCAGGGAAAATTAAAGAATTACTTTCAGGTGTTGATATTAATGCCATGACGCCCGTAGAATGCATGCTGAAGCTAAAAGAACTGAAAGAAATTTTAAAAAAGAAAGCTTAATAAAAATTTTGATAAAATAAGTATTTACAAGTTTTTGCTTTAAAGTTTTGTCACAAATCAAAATAAATTGACTTGATTTTTACAATTCTCTTGTAAATTCCAATTTTTGTACTTACCTTAGTATAGTTGATCAACATATTATTAATTTTTTAAATCTTCCATTTATGAAAAGTGAAGGTTTCCGAGATGGAGATGAGTTCCTTTGGGTCGCATAACCATTTCATTTAACAATTTTTTTTTCTAAACATTAAAACTTATAACAATGAAACAAACATTGAAACTGAGTGATCTTCAAGATCTAAACGTCATTCAAAACGATCAAGCACAGACTATCAAAGGAGGAATTGATGATTATCTTTGGGTAAACTAAAGTTTTTCCGATAAAAAATGCTAAAAGCTCTGAATCTTATGATTCAGAGCTTTTCTTTTTATATTAAAATCAAGCTAATATTTTAGCGAACAACCGTAACGTATTGATTAAATTCCTGCAGATTGCCCTTCGCATCTCTAAACGTCACGCGACACATATAGACTCCGTTTTTAACTACCTTATCTCCAGTATTATTTTTTCTGCCATTCCATCCTTGTTCAGGATCACGGCTGAGGAAAACCAGCTCTCCCCAACGATTATAAATTACCATTTCAAATCCGCGAATGCCTAGTAAGGTTCCCACACCCTTGTAAATTTCATTCACTCCATCTTCATTAGGTGAAAAGGCGGTTGGAAGGAAAAAGGAAGATAAAGGCAATACCTCTACAATTTTTATTGCCGTATCGACACATCCATATTCGTGAGTAACAACCAGTTGGATCTGGTAAAAACCGGTGTCAGGGAAAATATAAACCGGATCTGAATCATAAAATAATTCTTCATTAATTGTCCATTCCCATTCAGATGCATTCAGGGATTGATCTATAAACTGGACTTCTTTTCTAAAATTACTAGGCCGTTCCGGGGAATATAAAAATTGTGCCTCCAGGGGTTCTCCAACCAGAATCGGTTGCTCAAGCGTGGTATCAGAAACACAACCCGTTGGACTTCGCATTACTAACTGGACATTGTAAGCCCCTGGCGTTTCGAAGGTATGGGTTGGAGAATAGTCATCGCTGGTGTAACCATCTCCAAAATTCCAGTCCACTGAATATCCTTCGTTTGGATAAGATAAATTGTTAAAAGTAACGGTGGCAGGTACACAAACATCCCAATCATCCGGTTCCACATCCAGTTCAGGCGCAGGGTAATATTCTATGGTTTGAACGGAAGTTGTATCATAACAACCATTATTATCTCTAACTATTAAAGATATATCATAAGTTCCTATGCTATCATATAAATGGGTTGGATTTTGGAGGTTAGAAATTTCGGTATCTCCAAATGACCAAATCCAATCTGTCAAAATTTCCCCGCCAGGTTCTGATTGGTCTTCAAAACTCAGTCGTTCCAAAGAACAGTGGTCAAAATCAAATTCAAATCCAGCTAAAGGAGGAGGATCAATTTTGACTTCGGGAATCACACTCGTGGCTGTACAGCCATTAGGAGAAGTTGTTGTAACGGTTACCGTATAACTTCCGGGATCTAAATAAGTATGGACTGGTAATTCGGAAGTATCAGACTGCCCATCTCCAAATTGCCATAAAATATCATAATCCTCCGTCCATGGGACAGAGTAGTGGTTAAATGTTACACCCGCAGGAGCACAGCCCTGTAAGTCATCTTGTAAATTGGTATTAGCTGCGGGGAAATATTCATAAGGTTGGGTAATTGTATTTTTACAACCGTTACTATCCACAACCTCAAGTGTTACATTATAAATACCAGCCGAGTCATATTGGTGGTAAGGGTTTTGAACATAGGATGAATCTCCATCTCCAAAATACCAGGTCCAATAATGAAGCGGTGCGTTTCCTTCTTGTGACTGATCAATAAAATGGACGGGGTCCGTACTGCAAATATCTGCATCTGAAGCAAAGGCCATAGTACTACTTGCCTGTACAATAATTAAATCCTGGAAAGTATCTCTGGAAATACAGTTCCCCGGGCTGCCGGGAGGTGCAGTAATTGTTATGATAACTGTATAAATTCCTGGCTCTGTATAAACATGAGTCGGGCTAGCTACATGAGAAGTATCTCCATCTCCAAATTCCCAAACTGTTGTATAACCATTAATAGGATAAGATGTATTTTCAAAATAAACCTCAAGAGGCTCGCATCCAAAATCAATTGTCGGAACAATATCTAAAATTGGATTGGGAAACCATCCGACGGTTTGGACAATAGTATCCATACAGGTGTTTTGATCGGTTACAATCAGGGATACATCAAGAAATCCTGCCGAATCCAATTGGTGGATTGGTGAAGTATCCGCTGAAGTAAATCCATCATCGAATTGCCAAAACCAACCGGTGATGGCACTATCTCCTGCAACAGAATTATCTATAAAAGAAATTGGAGCCACATTACAGGTATCAAATTCATAAAAATAATCTGCGGTTGGAGGAACAAATACTTTAATATAATCTTCATATAATTCCTGTGCCGGACAACCCGTCGGGGAAACCATAGAAATGGTAACATCGTAAAAACCCGTATTTGGATAGGTATGGGTGGGGCTATAATCTACAGCATTGGTATTCATGTCTCCAAAATCCCAAAAGATGTTATAACCATCTAATGGCCAGGAATTATTATCAAAAGTCAGGGTCAAGTTTCTGCAGCCAGTCGTATCAGTTGGGTCTATCTGAATATCAGATGACGGATACCAATGAATATCTTTACTTATGGTATCCCGGCATCCGTATTGATCCATAATTTGATAGTTAATCGTAAAAATAGTGGCTGTATCATATTGATGAACCACATTTTGAGTACTATCCAGCGTTCCGTCTCCCAAATCCCAGAACCATTCTGTTATATTTCCACCAAAGCCAACGGGAGAGGATAGATCATTAAAGCCGACCGGGTCACGGGAACAGGTATCGTAATCAATTTCAAAATCTGCTCTTGGATTTGGCCATACGGTTATTAAATCATCAAAGACTTCAGTAGTGGCACATCCCGTTCGAGGAGAATAAATTGTCAGGGTAATCGTATAAACACCAGTATCCTGATAGGTATGGGTTGGTGACCAAACAGTGG
This sequence comes from Saprospiraceae bacterium, assembly GCA_020629915.1. Lineage (GTDB taxonomy): Bacteria > Bacteroidota > Bacteroidia > Chitinophagales > Saprospiraceae > JAHDCK01. Next base: position 11,024 of record JAHDCK010000021.1, on the reverse strand, counting down.
AAGTATCTCCGTCTCCGAAATCCCAGAGTACTTCATATTCAAATGTAGGGTAAGAATTATTTTGAAATGTTATAGGTAAAAATTGGCAACCTTCCGTTACTGAAGGGATAATATCGATTAGGGGGGAAGGGAAGTAATCGTAGGTTTTTACAATTGTATCTGTGCAATTAATACTGTCCCTAACCACCAACCTTACATCATAAATTCCAGCCGTATCAAAGGTGTGAATCGGATCAAAAGAAAAGGTACTGGAGCTATCTGTATTATCCCCAAAATCCCATTCCCAACTTATAATAGAAAGCGTTCCCGTATCAATGGACATATCTACAAAGTTTATCGGATCGAAGGAGCAGGTATCAAACACTGCCTCATACAAAGCCACCGGAACCGATTCTACCCGAACCAAATCCACAAAAGTATCTCTGGCAACACAATCATTTATCGGTGATCGAATTTCTAAAATAACGGTATAATCTCCTGGATCGGTATAAATATGGGCAGGATTGGCTGCATAGGAAGTATCCCCATCTCCAAGTATCCACATGGTGGTATACCCGGTAATTGGATAAGAATTATTTGAAAATTCTATATAAAACGGTGCGCATCCCCTAAAGGTATCTGCATCAATATAAATAATAGGAGTTGGGTAATAGGGCAGTAACTTGGTCGTATCTGCCTGACATCCGTTGTCGTCCGTCACAGTTAAATGAATGGGAATGTCTCCTGAAAATGTGGAGTCATAAAAGTGAGTTGGGTTTTGTAAGAAAGAAAGAGAATCAATAAGATTGTATTCCCATCCCACAATTTCATTAAATCCAAAAGTAAAGGAACTATCCACAAATTGAACCGGAGCAAAAGCACAGGAATCATAAGTAATTCCAAAGTCCGCTGCCAATTCCGGGAATACATTTACTAAAATATAACCTGTATCTGTACAGGTTGGATTATCCGGGTTGACAATATAGGTTCCATAATAACTACCCGTGTCGGGAAAAATGATAGTTGGGTTTTGAAGGGAAGAAGAAGCAAAAAGCGTATCATTGAATTTGAATTCCCAATAGTAAGAACTGATGAAATTGGCATCAAAACTTTCATCTATAAAATTCACTACGGTATCCCCGCAGGAATTGATGACATAGTAATCCCGAAAAATATTAGGGTTATCCGGGTCGGGTAAATTTGTTAATTCGTCTTCTACAATATCTACATTTACTACCTGGACACAATTGGCGACATTAAATTGAAAATCCCGAATAGATTGACTCATCAAAACACCATTGCGGTACTCTTTAACACAAACACCTACAACAAACTGACCTTGCGTGCTTGGAAATGCTGTCATTTGACCAGTCACCGGATCCAGCTGCATATTTGCAGTAGGACCTAATGGCTGGGTAAATGTGTAGGTTGGATTGATAAATGGAATGGTAGAATAGGGTGGCGGAGCCGCAGGATCGACTACCGGCTGAAAATTCGTTCCTCCCTCAAATGGATTGCACAATTCATACACCAGCGAATCTCCGTCTGCATCAAAAGCAGAATGGTCATAGTCGAGGTTATTATTGGCACATATCACTGAAGGCGGCAAGGAATTATAGGACGGTCCTGATTGGCTAACACAGGCAGTTTGCCCGGCAGGAATCAGAGCACTGCCTGAAATGAACATGGTATAAGTAGCACCAAAATCATTTGGGTTAGCAATATTGGTAATCAATGAATTTCGGCAACATCGCTGATAGCTGATATGATATCCAAAAGCATTATATGGAAGGTTTACTGTAAATTCATAGTAGCCGCGCTCTACACAAACATTACTAGGCGGAATGAGGCAGGGATTGCTGTTATCAATGGGAATGGTTTCTTCAAAGGCAATAGGTACATTCAAGTCGACAAAAGGAGAATTAAAATCATCTCCGGAATAAACGGTCAAAGCTGCCTGAAAATCAAAGGGTGCCCCTTGTCCCTGACAATCCCGGTACACATTCATTTTGATCAAATAATCATCATTGCCCAGACATTCATAGGACATGTCTCCTCCAATGATGTGAAGTGATTTTAAGTATTTCGGTATTCCTGCTATCAAACATATCAATAGCACTGAGGTAAGTGTTTTTCTCACTACAAATCTTTTTTCGTTACAATGAAATTGAGAGAGGAATCAAAGGTGAAGATAATCAATTATATTAGATTAAACAGAGCCAATTAAGTAGAAATAATTCATCAGTTGGCTTGTTTGCTAATAATTGACAGAATTTGGACAGTTTATCTTTTATATAAAAAATAAAATTATCGAACTACTGTAGCATAACTTTTTAATTCAAGTGTTTCTCCTCTCGCGCCCCTGATTTTCACCAGACACATATATACACCATTTTGAACATAATCTCCGGTATTATGTTTACGGCCATTCCACATTTCGTGTGGATCATTGGTTTCAAAAATGCGCTCTCCCCAACGGTTCCAAATAGTAAACTCAAACTCGTTGATGGCATAAAATTCTCCAATTCCACCAAATAAATCATTGACACCATCAAAATTTGGAGTAAAAGCATTTGGCAAAAAATAGGTAAAAACAGGAACAACATCCAATACCTGTATAGCGGTATCCGTACATCCATTGAAATGAGTTACGACCTGCCGGACGACATAAGTTCCCGTATCCGGATAGGTGTAAATGGGTTCGGGAAAACTGGAAACATCTCCATTGCCAAAATCCCATTCATAAAAGAAGGCGCTTTGGGATAAATCCCGAAAGACTACAGTAGGGTTTAAATTGCTGAGCTCTCTGGGCAAATAATCAAACCCGGCAACCGGATTTTCCAGGGCGGTTACTTCTCCTACAGGGCCATCAATATTGCATCCGGAAGGGGAAATAATATTTAGGTAAACATCAAAGACACCTGGTGTATTATAAGTATATGAAAAAATAGAATCATTTCTTTCTTCTGTAACTCCATTTCCATAATCCCAAACCATTTGATACCCTACATTTGGAAAAGATAAATTTCGAATGGTTACAGATTGTGGGACACATCCATCTCCTCCTTCTACATAGGCTTCCAGAGTGGGCGTAGGAAAATAACTGACCGGCAGAGAATAGGTTTCTTCGCAATTGTTGATGTCTGTTACAGTAAGGGCCGCATTATAGTTGCCTGAATTTTCATATTGATGTATTGGATCCATTGAAGTATCAAAAGTATCTATGATTCCATCCCCGTAATCCCATACCCACTGGATAATCGTATCTGAACCAGACCAGGCTTGATCGAAAAAACTAATCGGAGCTGTGGCACAGGTATCCATTCCAATAGTAAAATCCGAAGTGATATCCGGATAAACTCCAACGGAAAGATTGGCTGTATCTGTACAGGAAGGCAATCCACGATTGATAATTAAAATACCTTCATAAGTATCATAATTTGGAAAAGTAAAGGTTGGGTTTTGGTCAGTCGATTCTACCGTATCACCATCAATGACAAAAGCCCAATACCAATCCTGTATGACACCCGGTACGCTTTCATAACTATCATCAACAATCGTATAGACCGAATCGCCACAAAGCCGGTTAAAGAAAAACTCCCCATTAGCTTCTATAATTATCTCATCCTCCACAATATCCGCAATAACAGATGCCTGACAATCTACTACATTAAATTGAAAATCTCTTCTTGTAATACTCAGCAACTGGCCATTGCGGTATTCCCGGACGGCTATTCCCACTACAAATTGACCAACGGTCAAAGGCACTCCTGAAAGAAAACCTGTATTGGGGTCAATATTGACCGGATTTGCAGGATTATTTCCAAGTGGCGTATTAAAGGTATATGTTGGGTTAATAAAATTTATTGTTCCATAAGGAGGGGGTGGAGCATCTCCGGGTTGTGGTTGTGCAGGACTTGCTCCGTCATAAGGCAGGTAAAATTCATACTCCAATTGATCTCCATCAGCATCCGTCGCTGAATGATCAAAGTTTATAGGTTCATTAGAGCAAATAGCTACCGGGGGAAAGTTATTAAATACCGGGCTCGAATTGCCACAGGTACCATCTGAATTTTGGGTTTGGGCAGCTTCTGTTAATTCAATCGTATAAGTTGCTCCTACATCCGCAGGCGAAAAAATATTTCCAATACTGGCATTTCGACAACAACGTTGGTAAGAAATGGTATATCCCTGCGGGTGGAATGGCAGGTTGACATCAAAACTGTAAATTGCCTCTTCCACTTCAATATCATCCACGTCCGGTTCCAGACAGGGATTACTGATATTCACTTCGATGGGATTGCGGGATTGCAGGGGCACATTAATATGCTCAAAAATGGAAGTTTCATTTCCTCTGTAAATCGTAACAAATGCGGGCATATCGAAATCCGCAATCATTTGCCCGGGGATGGGAGGACCCCAGCCTTCCTTGTAAATTTTCATGGTAAAACGGTAATTCTCATTACCCAGACACTCATATCCTATTTCACCTCCTACAATATGAGCAGCTTTGATGCCTGAGAGATCAAAAAGGATTAGAGAAAAAGCAATAAATAACTTTATTATATTACCAATATATTTCATATATGGAACGGGAGTTTGCAAATTATTGTTTGTATGCCGGAGGAAAATGGAGAGTAGGTACATTTTTTAATCCCCGGAAAACTTCAATTTATTTTATTTTTGATAAAAAATCTAATTTGAATAAAATTATAACGATGGTTTGACAAAATTTAGCGTTTTTAGCATTTTGATTCTGCAAATTTGTAAAAAAAAAGGAATATGTTTCTTCCGGAAGAAGTGGAAAATACAACTAAAGCCTTGTTAAGAGGAGAAATAATCTTGTATCCTACGGATACCATTTGGGGTTTGGGCTGCGATGCTACAAACGAAAATGCCATAAATCATATTTATAAAATAAAAAAAAGAGATAAAACTAAAAGCCTCCTAATTCTGGTTAGCGATATGGAAATGCTTGAATATTATGTTGCTCAGGTACATCCGAAAATCAATTTATTGTTATCCCATCACGAGCGTCCGGTCACGATAATTTATCCGGATGCGAAAAATTTGCCGGAGAATCTTGTCGCTGCTGACGGGAGTATTGCCATACGGATAGTCAGAGATAATTTTTGTCGGAAAGTTATTCAGGCATTAGGTCGGCCCCTTGTCTCTACTTCTGCCAATTTTTCTGGAAAACCCTCACCAAAAAATTTTGGTGAAATCGAAGAAAAATTAAAAGAAAAAGTAGATTATGTGGTAAGACATCGTCAGGAAGAATTAGCTGAAACAGAACCCAGTGTTATTGTAAAACTTTCCCCGAAGGGAGAGTTGGATTTTATTAGAAATTAAATTTTATAAATATAGGTATTTGTATCAATATGATTTTTGAGATTAGAGAATATGAAAGAAAAATATTTAATTTAATCAGTGATGTTTCTGAGGAACTGGGATACCCGGCCTATGTCGTCGGTGGCTATGTCAGAGACAGATTGCTGGCTCGTCCTTCAAAGGATATGGATATCGTCTGTATCGGGAATGGAATAAAACTAGCGGAGGCGTTGGCTTCAAGATTAACACCAAAACCCAAAGTAGCTGTTTACCAGAGATTTGGTACAGCCATGCTGAAACACAAGGATATGGAAATTGAGTTTGTAGGAGCGCGAAAAGAATCCTACCGCTCTAATTCCAGGAAACCTACTGTGGAAAACGGGACTTTGGAGGATGATCAAAACAGAAGGGACTTTACGATAAACGCCCTGGCAGTTAGTCTGAATAAAGGCGACTTTGGCCATATTGTCGATCCGTTTAATGGCATTTTAGATTTGGAAAATAAAATATTAAGGACGCCTTTGGAGCCGGGCCGAACCTTTTCTGATGATCCGCTAAGGATGATGAGAGGAATTCGTTTTTCTAATCAACTCGGGTTTAAGATTGAAGAGGAGACGCTGGAAGCCATGGCTAAATACAGACGGAGAATTCGCATTGTTTCTGCGGAGCGAATATCAACGGAGCTAGAAAAAATCCTAATGTGCGAAAAACCATCCAAGGGATTTAAATTACTTTTTAAAACAGGAATCCTTCATTTGATTTTTCCCGAAATGGCTGCCTTGCATGGCGTGGATTACAAAAACGGAAAAGGCCACAAAGATAATTTTTACCATACCCTGGAGGTGTTGGATAACCTTTGTTCGAACACTAAAAATATCTGGCTTCGGTGGGCGGCTGTTTTACACGATATTGCGAAACCACCTACTAAGCGATTTGACCCAAAACAAGGCTGGACTTTTCATGGGCACGAGGCCCTGGGGGCTGTAATGGTTCCAAAAATATTTCGCCGAATGCGACTGCCTTTGGATCACAAAATGAAATACGTGGCCAAATTGGTGCGATTGCACCTTAGACCAATTTCTCTGACCAAGGAAAATATTACAGACTCTGCCGTACGCAGATTACTGTTTGAAGCCGGAGATGATATTGACGATTTGATGATGCTTTGTGAGGCAGATATTACTTCTAAAAATCCAAATAAAGTAAAAAAATATTTGGAAAATTATAATATGGTAAGGCGCCTTTTGAAAGAAGTAGAAGAAAAAGATCAATTGCGCAACTGGCAACCACCTATCTCCGGAGAGGAAATTATGGAGACTTTCGGCATTCAACCTTCCAGGGAAGTTGGGGTCATAAAAAATGCGATTCGGGAAGCCATCCTGGACGGACATATTCGGAATGATTACGAGGAGGCTCGAAATTTTATGTTAGAAAAAGGTAAGGAATTGGGCTTGGAAATTATGGCTTAATTCGTAACTTGTTGGAAATTAAACGAGGCGTTTTTTTTATAACTAAAATTTCTAATCTAAAACCAATTTAAAATGAAAAAAAACGTATTAACAATTTTTGTATTGTTTTTCTGCTTTTCTGCCCAATCGCAAATCTGGTTTGAAACCGGACTAAGAGGGAGCTTTGGATTATCTTTTCTATCCAACAAGCATATTAATGATGACCGAACTTATGATCATATCTTATCTACTTGTAATGGAGTGGGAGCAAGATTAGGTATTAATTTTGGTGAAAATCACGGATTGACTATTGATGGCGTTTTGTCCAGCCAAAGCCAGGAATTTAATTATGAGTTGGATTCCATACAAATAAAATATGTAAATGAAGTTCGCTGGAAGAATTTGGACATATATTTATTATATCGTTTTAATTCAGGGCGAGCCTTCTTTGAACTGGGGCCAATGTTTTCCAGGGTGCGGGATATTGATCAGGTGGATGACAACGTACCCGCATTAGTGACGGAATATGATTTGACCGAACAATACGTTGACTCCTATGTTTCCGGCGTATTTGGGTTTGGTTCCTATTTAACGGGTTCCCGAACTTTTACCCTTTCTCTGAATTTTCGCTTGCATTATTCCTTTGATGACTTCATTGCCGAGCAAGGGCAAAGTATTCAAATAGACGGGGAAGAAACGAGTTTTCCCGCTCTGGTAAGACAGAATACCTATCCGGATTACCAAAAAACAAGTCCCGCATTTGCAACGCTTTCTTTGGAGGCCACCTTCGGGATTGGAGAGTTTGCACAAACGGCTTGTAGTGAAAGATTGCGCTTTTTTGGAGCGAGATAGTATTTATTATAAATAAAATAAAAAGCCATACAATTTTTGTTGTATGGCTTTTTTATTCTATAAAATTGTCTAATTTTTTTGTTTTAATCCTTCTGCAAAGCATTTGCATATTTTAGAAATACTTTTTTCATTTCCTATTGTATAATCAAAATTTTCCCCATCGTACTGGATTCTAAATTTGGATAACGGAACCGAAATCAATTTTTCTAATACTACATCGGGTAATTCATATTGGGTGGAAATATTAAATCCACTCATAGATGAAATAAAATCATTTATAGTAATGGGTCTTGGGTATGCCTCTTTGGTGTTTTGTAATTTGTAAACCGTTCCATCCATAAATTTTAAATATAAATGATCTGTTAATGCCCCGTAAAAATATTCCTCGGCTTTCCGAGTATTAGTGATAATAATTCTGGTGGAAATATCATCTTTTACCAACGTGATATATCCGAAAACCTTATTTCCATCATATCTTATATTAGATTTAATTTTTATTGTAAATGCTTCCGTAAACTCATCTATTCCAATAAAAAGATAGTTGCATTTCAAATTGCTTTGAGCCGATATTGAGGAAAAAAATAATAGAAAGAATAGGGTTAATCGTTGTTTCATTTGAAAAAAGGAATTTTAAAACTATTATAACTTGAAGTTAAAAAAGAAGTTTCAGACACCCAAGCACCCCGTAGTTAAGTAAAAGTTAAAGGAGAATCGCCTGATTTTATTTACAATCCTGTATTTTTACAAAAAAAATAACCACTCCTGCAACCCTTGGCCTAATGGCTTGTCTATAAGGGTGTAAACAATGTGAAAAGCTCGATTTTGAATTACGCAGAAATACATAAAGGAATCGTTGAGGACTGTAAGTCGGGAAACCGAAAGGCACAGTACGAATTGTACAACCTCTACAGTAAGGCTATGTATAATATATGCCTTAGAATGCTCAACAACGTAGAAGATGCAGAAGATTTGCTTCAAAATTCTTTTGTAGATGTCTTTACCAAACTGGATCGCTTTCGGTACGAAAGTTCGATTGGAGCCTGGATAAAACGCATCGTCGTGAATAACTGCATCAACTATTTGAAAAAGAAACGGTTAAATTTTGTAGAAATGGGCGACCGGCAAATTTCCGCAGAGGAATGCCGGGAAGAGTATCCTGATTTGGAGCTAAGCGTCGAAAAAATTAACCGCGCTATCAAGCAACTACCGGATGGATACCGGGTGATTTTTTCACTCTATGCCATGGAGGGATACGACCATCAAGAGATTGCGGAAATCATGAACATCACCGCTTCAACTTCAAAGTCGCAGTACAGCAGAGCGAAGAAAAAGCTTTTAACAATAATTCAATAATTCATTTTGTATAAAAAGTGCAACGTGAATGAAAAATATAAACATGGACAACTTAGAAAATTTCATACAGCAAAACCGGGACGACTTCGATAAGGAAGTGCCAAAGTTGAATCTTTGGGATAAGATCGAAAAGGGGATAGAGGAAAAGCCAGACAAACTGGAATCTTATATCGAAGAAAACCGCTCGGAGTTTGATACGGAAACCCCTTCTGCTAAAATCTGGAAAGCTATCGAAGGTAGATTGTCTGGCGGGAAAGTGGTTCGGATGACTTTCAAAAGGTATATCGCTGTGGCAGCAGTCGCCTTATTGTTACTGAGTGTAGGTGGATTTATGGGACAATATCTGGCGACTTCAGGAGGTACAAATGTTGCCGAAGCGACCTTTGAAGGCATGGCTCCGGAGGTAGCAGAAATGGAGGATTTTTATGCCATGAAAATCAGTGAGAAAGTAGAAGAATTAAAAAACATCAGCCCGGATGATGCTGTTTTGAAAGACTTGGAAGAAATGGAAACCCAATACAAAGAAATAAAAAAAGAACTCCTGGCATCAGAAATGACGGAGTCCGAATTTATCATACGCGCATTGATAGATAATTTACAAACCAGAATGGAGATACTTGAAAAAGTGCTCCAAAGAATTGAATCAGTAAAATCTTTAAACACAATAGAAAATGAAAGCATATAATTATACAATATTAATTCTTTTTACCTTCCTGCTTTATGGCTTGCCTGCCTTTGGGCATGATCCGGGTTGCGGAGATGGTAAGGAATTTGAAAAAAACATATCCAAAGAATTTAAAGCTTCTACAGATGGCGAGGTAAAAATTGTCAACAGATATGGGGCTGTGAATATCGAAACCTGGAATGAAAACCGCGTGACAATAGATGTGAAAATTACCGTAAAGGCAAATGATCAGGAAAGAGCCAATGAAATCTTTGATCGTATCCATGTCAATTTTGAGAATTTTTCCGGGGTCGTAAGTGCAGAAACAGAAATCGGATCTGCGCCTAGTGCAAGAACGACTAAATGGTGGAAAGGAAATGATGGATGTGGTAGCTGTCCGGGGGATAACGGTAATTACCAAATCGACTACGAAGTCCGAATGCCCGCAAAGAATAATTTGGATTTATATAATAAATATGGAAATGCTTACCTGGATAAACTGGATGCCAAAGCAAAAATAGAGGTGAAATACGGCAATGTTAAAGTAGGTGAAATGACCGACGAACTGCGCCTAACTCTTGGATACGGCAACGGGGACATCGGTGACATCGAGGATTTTGAACTCGATATGAAGTATTCTAAAATGGACATCAATTCCTCGGATGATATGCAGCTTACTACAAAATATTCTAAACTGGATATTGGAAAAGCAGGAACAGTTGTTTCTCTTACCAAGTATGATACCTACGAAATTGAAGAACTGGACGAGTTGAGAAACGAAGGGAAATACGACAACTTCCGCCTGGGAAAAATAAATAAAATTTCTATTTATAGTAAGTATTCAGATATAAAAATGGATGAATTAAGTGATAGCGGGGAGTTTGAGTTGAGGTACGGACAAGTCAATGTCCGGGAATTGAAAGCCGGGTTTTCCGAGCTGGATATGGAAGCGGAGTACACGCACTTTAGAATTAACTTAGAAGATGACAATGTGAGTTTTGAATTGGATTTGAAGGGGGAGTATGCTTCCATGCGCTACCCGGATAATTTGAAAACGACTCGCGTCATCCGGGAAAACTCTAGCAAGGAAGTGAAAGGTACTTATGGAAATGGGAAAGGAGGAAAAATAAAGGCGGACTTGAGATATGGAGGGATTAGTATTGATTAATAAATTTTTTATATAAATTTAGTTTTGTTGAGTTTTTAAACAAAAAGCGGATTAAGAAATTAATTCGCTTTTTTTATTTTTGTGGAATATTAAGTAACTAAGCAATTTAAGCCGCCTAATAGAAATTGGAACTAGCAAAGGTTTTCGTCAGGCGAGATGCCTGACAGAGCGAATAGGCCTTGTCAGGCGTCTCGCCTGACAAGAAACAAAACTAGGATGATAAAAACCG
>JAHDCK010000454.1 GCA_020629915.1 Saprospiraceae bacterium | reverse complement strand
ATGCAGAACCGCCAGGAGGTTCTATATAAATGATGGGGACGGAATAATATTTGAATGGAAAAGTCGTAGAATTAAACCAATTGTCTTAATTTTAGTCATAATAAGTGTACTGTGTAAAAAAGGTATCTTCTCTTTTCTAATATCAAAAATAACTATTATGCCAAAAATCCTGAACTGCGATCCGGGAACCATTGCGCCCTATGTCCCCAATGCGGATGCCCCCTGGAATAAAGCCAGAGCTATTCATTTGTTTCGCCGGCTTGGTTTTGGGGCTTCCGAAACAGAATTGACTGCGGCCCTTGCGCAATCTCCAACCGAGCTGGTAGATATTATGATCGATACCGCCATAAATTTGCCCCCAACAGCCGAACCCTTATGGTCTAATTGGACAGTAGATGATTATACCTCCAATGATGAAGTAGTTATGCAAATTGAAGAATGGCGCAGAACCTGGTTTTCTGAAATGATCCAAAATGGATTCAGGGAAAAACTGGCCTTGTTCTGGCACAATCACTTTGTGACCCGCCTGGACGATTATGGTTGCCCTTCTTATTTATATCAATACCATAATTTGCTCCAACAAAATGCTCTGGGGAATTTTAAAACTTTTGTCCATGAAATGGGGCGCACCCCAGCCATGTTGGTTTTTCTCAATGGCGTGCAAAGCACGAAAAATGCGCCTAATGAAAATTATGCAAGAGAGTTATTTGAGTTGTTTACCCTCGGAGCAGACAATGGTTATACCCAAAGTGATATTGAAGAGGCTTCAAGGGCCTTGACCGGGTGGAATAATATTCCGGTTTATTGTGGGGCAATTAGTTTTATGCCCTTTTTGCATGATAATGGGGCGAAGACTATCTTTGGGGAGACCGGAAACTGGAATTACGATGACCTGCACGATATTTTATTTGAACAGCGAGGAAACAAAATTGCAGCATTTATTTGTACTAAAATTTATAAACATTTCGTAAGTCCCGAACCAGATGATACTATTATTACCGCCATGGCCGCCACTTTCCAGGCTAATAATTTTGAGATAGCGCCGGTGCTTCGCCAGTTATTTAAAAGCGAACATTTCTTTAGTGATCCTATCTTAAATATTCGTATAAAATCTCCTATTGATTATATGCTACACTTCGTCAAGGAGATGAACTTTCCTTATACAGATGCGACCCTTGATGCCTTTAATTATTTCTGTACAATCATGGGTCAGGAATTATTTAATCCGGTGGATGTGGCCGGCTGGCAAGGGGATCTCTCCTGGATCAATTCCAATACCCTAACCGGGCGATGGCTAATTGCCGATTACTATATCTCTCCAATATATAATGATTACCCTGATGTGTTGACTGCCTTTTTGGTGGGCTTGATTGGAGATACCACTGACCCGGCTTATGCCACTCAGGCCATTGTCGATCAACTAATGCCGGGAGGATTACAAAATCAGGCAGATTACGATCAGGCTACAGATGTGTTTAAGGCGGATATACCTCAGAATTATTTTGATGATGAACTTTGGGATTTGAGTTGGGATACCATTCCGGCTCAGGTAGCCCTTTTACTGCAGCATTTGTCAAGAATTCCAGAATATCAATTGGGATAATATGTGTTCTATTGTCTTTTATTACAATAAGACAAATTTTATAATATAAAAAATAATATATTATGTGTAATAGTCATAATAATAAAAATAAATTACATAAAGGTGCAGCATTAGAACACGGGAAAGCTCATGAGCAGGATCACAATCATTGGTCCAGACGTTCTTTCCTGAAAAATTTGGGTATAATAGGTGGAGGAGCTTTTATGTTAGGTAAAATACCGGTTTCAGCTTCTGTTGCTCCTTCGTTGAATATGGCACTGAATAATGCCAACACGGACAGGGTTCTGGTCATGATTCGCCTGAAAGGAGGCAACGACGGATTGAATACGATTATTCCATTATATGAATTTGATACTTATGCGAATTTTCGTCCGACTATTCATGTTCCCGAAAGCCAAAGCTGGAATCTCAGCAATGATTTTGCCATGCCAAATTTTACCAATTCTTTTCAGTCCCTATGGGGAGATGGTAAAATGAAGGTCGTTCATAATGTCGGATATCCAGAGCAAAATTTATCCCATTTCCGTTCCTCGGATATATGGGCCTCCGCTGTTGACTCTAATCAACCTGCTGAAAGTGGTTTTTTGGGACGGTACTTCGGAGATTTGTACCCTGATTATTTAACTAACCCGCCAGTTGATCCGCCGGCTGTTCAAATTGGGAGTATTGGAAATATGACATTTAGTGATCCCAATAATACGAGTATGGGAATTGCGGTCAGTAATCCGGAGCAGTTATTTAATATTGCTCAGACCGGTCAGTTATATGATGTTACCAATGTACCGGATTGTTATCACGGCGAACAAGTGGGTTATATTAGAGCTGTAGCAAATACGACTTTTATATATGCCGAACGCATTAAGGAAGCCTTTGACGCTTCGTCAAATAGTGCAACTTATCAATCTAATCTTGGCGAGCAATTAGGCTTGGTCGCGAGATTGATTAAAGGAAATCTGGGGGCAAAAGTGTATATGGTTTCTATCGATGGATTTGATACCCATGCTAATCAGGCGCAACCACATGAAACTTTATTGAATAATTTATCTGTAGATGTAAAAAATTTCTACGATGATCTGGAAGCAGGAGGAGAGGCCGATCGGGTGTTGAGCATGACGATTTCTGAATTTGGAAGGAGGATTGAAGAAAATGCCTCAAACGGAACGGACCACGGAGCAGCTGCACCGATGATGTTTTTTGGAAGTGGTCTGAATGGCAGAGGGTTTGTAGGTGAAAATCCAAGTTTAACAGATGTTGATGATATTGGTAATTTAAATTATCATATAGATTTTCGTTCTGTATATGCTACTGTTTTAGAAAACTGGTTGTGCATTGACCCGGATATTGTAGATACGGTTTTGATGAATAGTTTTGATCGGTTGGAAGATTTAGAGCTGGTTTGTCAGGATGTAACTTCCACATCTGTACCCGCCACCTCATTAGAACTTCAACATCACGCCATTTATAAAAACCGTTCTGAAGTAATTATCCGGTATAAATTACCGGAGACTATGTCTGTAAAAGTGGAAATCATGAATGTACTGGGACAACCGGTTGCTGAATTGTTTAACGGAACCCAAATGCCGGGACAGCACGATTTAGTTTTTAAAAATTACCATGTTGCGACAGGGGTTTACTATTATAGAATATTAGCAGGCGGAAGAGTATTCAGCCAACCCTTACAAGTAGCAAGATAGAATATTTTAAATAAAAATTTATATTTAAAAACCGGATAAACTTGTTCTTATCCGGTTTTTTATTTTATTGGTTTTAAAAAAATAACCGCCGAAAATAAATCGGGCGCGTTGCTGGTGTC
>JAHDCK010000020.1 GCA_020629915.1 Saprospiraceae bacterium | reverse complement strand
TTTTGCGGTGAGTGGTGGGTATTCTACCCTTAAATTTTAAATAAAAAAGGGCTTGCCGGAAACCGACAAGCCCTTTTTAAGAGATTCTAATTGAATTCTAATAAACCAAAGTAATATCTCCTTTCAGGATTTTAGTAGAACCATCTACAAACTGTACTTCCAGGAAGAAAACAAAAACGCCCGGATTCAGCTGTTTGCCATTAAACCGGCCATCCCAGATAACTCCCGGATCATTCGGGAAGAAGTTATCTTGTGTGAAGACCATCTCTCCCCAACGATTAAATACACGGAAGGTATTGAATTTCTCAACACCTTTTCCGGCAAATATTTGTAAAATATCATTCTCCCCATCGCCATTAGGCGTAAAGATATTTGGCACAAAGACATTGATGTCATTTTCTACCCGCACAACGATCTGATCCTCTGCAATACAACCATTATCATCAATTACAGTAATTGTATATGTCGTCGTTTGAAGCGGCCCCACTTCCAGTCCCAGACAATTCTGAATACAATCCTCCAGATAATCCTCAGCCGACCAGAACAAGGAATCAATCGCCCGGCTTGGTACTGCTACAAAATTGGTAGAATCTCCCAGGTGAATCGTAATATCATCCGGGAGGAACACTTGCAGCTCTGCAGGAATATCAATCGAACCGGATGTCGTATAAGTACATCCATTTTCTAAACTTTGAACTGTAATATCATGGCTTCCTTCGGTTAATGCAGTCAGGAATGGAGAAGTCTGGAAGGCTCCACCATCCACAGAATAAGCAAATGGCCCAACTCCTCCAATAACGGTATCGACCAAAATACTTCCCGTTCCATCCGAACAAGGCGGATTATTGATAGTCAATAAAGCATTGGTAGGTGCATTGGTATTATCTTCTACAACTTCTATTGCGGTATTGGTACAACCATTTGCAGGATTTGTAATAACCAGGGTATAAATACCTGCTCCGTCTACTACGAGGAAGGCACTATCTGCTCCGGTTACGATACTGCCACTATTAGTCGCCCAGGCAAAGTTGACGCCATTCTCAGAACCACTTGCGTTTAAGATACTGGTTTCATCATCACAGGTAATGTCAGATGGCGGAACAATATCAACTGAAGGTTCATCAATATTCTCCGTTACTGTTACAATATCTGTATTGGTACAGCCATTATCTGTATTGGTGACAACCAACGTAAAAGTACCTCCGGTTGTAACCGTTTCCATTAAATTAGTAGAACCATCTATGGCTCCTCCCTGCCATTCATAATTAAAATTAGTCCCCTGATCCGTTCCCGTAGGATCAAGGTCAACACTCATATTAATACAATCAATTTGTCCATCCGGGCCTGCTTCTACGACAGGCTCTACAATGTCCTGGCTGATGGTGACCGTAGAAATATCTGTACAATTATTAGAAGTATTTAAAACAGTCAAAGTATAAACTCCGGGTTCCGTAATCGTTGGATCGGGTGTTGTATTTCCAGTCAAATTACCTCCCTGCCAGCTATAAGAATAATTCAAACCCGTAGAAGTTGTGCCTCCGCCCAGTTGAATATTCAGTACATCGCAGGTTAGGGTAGAATCCGATCCAGCATCCGAAACAGGCGTATCTGCATCCACTGTAACAGAAACGGTGTCCGTACTCACACAACCATTGTCTATATCTGTAACGGTTACAGTATATAATCCCGGATTATTAACTGTAATAGTTGGATCAGCAGAAGAGCCATTCCCCCAATCAAAGTTCAGGGTTCCGTTTCCGGTAGAACCTCCGGCATTTAAAGTAACCGTTGTATCTGTACAAGTAATTTGTCCTCCGGCACCTGCATTAGCAACCGGATCGGCAATATCCTGAGTAATCGTGATCGTATCTGTTTGTGTACAATTATTGGTAGAATCCACAACCATGATGGTGTACAACCCAGGTTCCGTTACCGTTACAGTTGGGCTGGTTGTTATTCCACCTGACAGTGAACCTCCTGTCCATTCATAATAAATATTTGGGCTGCTACTGGACAACGTTCCATCCAAAACCGCCTCCGTAACCAGACAAGTCAGGTTAGTCGTTGCCCCGGCATCTGCCGTAGGCAGATTTGCATCTGGTATCACATCTATCACATCTGTATTCGTACAGCCATTATCTGTATTGGTGACGGTAACTGTATAAACCCCTGCTGTACTAACGCTTGGATTAGCAATAGCGGGCAAACTATTATCCCAGTTATAAGTAATATTTGGCCCGGTAGACATATTCGGCCCACCTAGTGTCAAACTTTGAATATCGCAAGTCAGGGTGACATCCATCCCCGCATCTGCAATTGGATGCAGTGTATCCTGGGTAATAGTTACCTGATCCGTAGAAGTACAGAAATTCATCGTATTGGTAACGGTAACGGAATAGGTTCCTGGAGTATTAATAACAGGTTCTGCTTCAGGATTCAATCCACTATCCCAAAGGTAATTAAAGCTAGGATCAGGAGAGGGTCCGTTTCCGAGGGTAATATCGGTTACGGTACAATTTAAAACATCATCTGCTCCGGCATTGGCAGGAGGGGAGATAGTGTCCTGATTGACAATAATTAAACTCGTTGCGGTACAACTATTTCCCGTATTCGTTACGGTTAAATTATAAGTCCCTGCTGCCGTTACTGTTGGATTAGCTACGGCAGGCAAGTTATTATCCCATTCATACGTAATATTCGGGCCTGTTGAAATATTCGGGCCTCCTAATACAATCGCATTGACAAAACAATTTAAGGTCGTATCCGGTGGTCCGACATCTGCAATGGGTACACTCGGATCAGAGGCAATAGCCACAATATCCGTATCGGTACAACCATTTGCCGTATTCGTTACGGTTACGGTATAATTTCCGGGTGCGCCAACCAGGAAAGTCGGATCCGCCCCAGAACTTAATCCCCAATCGTAAGCAAGCGTACCTACTCCGGTAGAATTACTTGCATCTAATACAATACTGGTTACGGTACAGGTTAAGGTATCATCCATTCCGGCATTAGCGACCGGGGCAATATCATTCAATGTAATCGTTACATTGGATTGTGATTGACAGTTATTAGAAGTATCTCTTACTACTAAGGTATAAACCCCGGGTGCATCTACGGTTGGTGTCAGCGTAGTGGGATCAGTAATCGTTCCGGGACCCGACCAGGAATATTCCAGTGAAGGGCCGGAGGACGAAAATGTTCCATTTAACATAACGGATATTATGGAACAGGTTAAGCTATCGTCCTGACCTGCATTAGCAATTGGTATATTATTATCTTGTAAAACTAAAACAGAGTCCACCTCAATACATTGACTCGCTGTATTCGTCACCGTTATATAATACATACCAGCACCACCCACAAGTGGGCTTTGAAGAGACTCTTGCCCCAAAATAATGGAAGGTCCATCCCAGAAGTAAGTAATATCTCCACCAGCAGAAGAACCCGTTCCATCCAACATAACTGTAGAATCTGCACAAGTCAGGAATCTGTCCGGACCAGCTTCAGCAGTGGGCGTTGTAAAGTTCTCAGTTACATTAACATTATCTACATCTATACAGCCGTTATCTACATTCTGAACCGTTAATATATAATTAGCGGGCATATCGATTGTCGGACTCATCATCGCATCATTAGGCGCAGATATAGCACCCGCAGGCAGAGAAGTCCATTGATAAGTAATATTAGTTCCTGCGGAAGAAGCACTTCCATCCAATACTGCTGTCGGGCTAGCACAATTAAGTAAAATATCCATTCCGGCATTAGCACTTGCCATTGGGCTTATGGTATCAATCGTAACCACAACGACATCCGTAGCAGAACAACTGTTTAGAGTATTAGTAACGGTCAGGGTATAAACATCGGGTTCATTAGCCGTTGGCATAAGTGTGGTAGAATTCGTTAGTGACCCGCCACCAGCACCCGACCAGGAATAAGAAATATCGTTTCCGGTAGTAGAACCCGTTCCATCCAATATAACAGAAGAATTAGTACAGGTAATCCTTAAACTATCACCAGCTTCTGCCATTGGTAAGTTAGCATCCTGTGAGACCATGACTGTATCCATTGCTGTACAGCCATTATCTGCATCTGTTACGACTATCACATAAGAATCTGCTTGACTGATAGTAGGATCAACTGCATCGGGCGGGGTTGCCATTCCACCCCCTAAACCAGACCACTGATAAGAAATATTGGCTCCGGATGAAGAAAGCGACCCGTTTAGTTGCAAACTCGTTACCGTACAGGTTAAAATATCATCCACTCCGGCATTCGCCGTTGGAGGGGTTATATTTTCAGTCACCTCTACATCATCCGTATCCGTACAACCATTATCTGAATTCGTTACGGTTACGGTATAAATACCTACATTATTAACTACTGTAGTATTGGTTGTGGCACTATTCACATTCCAGGCATAAGCAATATTGCTACCTGAAGAAGACCCCGTTCCATCCAAAGTAACTTGTGTGCTATCACAAGTGAGGACTACATCAGTCCCTGCATCTGCTGTAGGTGCTGCAAAGTCTTCTCCAATTATAACATCATCTGTATCTGTACAACCATTGGCACTATTCGTTACTGTTATGGTGTAAGTTCCTGAACTAATGATTGTTGGATTAACGGAGTTTCCAAGGTTATCACTCCACTCCAATGAAATCCCGGGGCCACTATCTGAGCCACTGGCATCCAGGTTAATTTGAGGATTGGTACAGGTAATAACAGAATCCACCCCGGCATCTGCAACAGGTGCTGTCGTATTCTCTGTTACCTCAACGGTATCAATAGCTAAACAGCTTGTCGCTGTATTGGTGACGGTCAAATAATACGTTCCCGACACATTAGCTGTTGCGGTACTCATTCCACCCAAACTATTACTCCAGATATAAGTTATATCTGTTCCACTGTCGGAGTTACTTCCATCCAGCGTTACCGATGTTGCATTACAATTGATTTCCTGATCAGTTCCGGCATCTGCTCCCGGCAAAGCGGTTAGGTCATTTACCGTAACACTAGAATTGGAAACACATCCGTTTTGATCTTCTATTTCTAAATTATAAACACCGGGATCAGTAATCGTCAGACTGACATCATTTTCTGTTCCGGGAGTAATTGTCCCAGTTGTAGTGGACCAGGTATAATCCAGCCCATTACCTGTAGAACCACTTCCCGAAATATTCACCTGACTAACAGCACAAGTAATATCCTGATCGTTTCCGGCATCTGCTACGGGTACACTTGGATCCTGAGTAACCGTTACATCATCTGTATCCGTACAGCCATTATCTGTATTGGTTACCGTTATAACAAAATCCCCTGCTCCATTAACAATCGGCATTAAGGTCGTTTCACCAGATTGGATACTACCACCATTAGGCGAACCCCACTGATAAGTTATATTTCCTCCGGTAGCCGATCCCGCTCCATCCAACTGGAAAGTATTTGCTGCACAAGTCAACTGACCTCCTGTGCCCGCTTCAGCAGTTGGAGCAGTGATATCCTGATTGACGGTTACATCATCTGTATCCGTACAACCATTATCTGGGTTTGTAACGGTTACAGTATAAGTGTTGGGGGCAGATGCACTGACAGAAGCTGTAGTACCCAAATTATCACTCCAATCATAGGAGAGGTTTGTTCCACCCGAAGAACTACTCGCATCAAGTGTTATACTTGTAATAGAACAAGTTAATTGAGCTGCTGTTCCGGCTTCTGCTGTTGGTGCTATAATATCTTGAGTGACTTCTACTTCATCTGTATTGGTGCACCCATTATCTGTATTTGTAACCGTTACGGTATAGGTATTAGGAACTGTTGCATTGACCGAGGCCGTATTGCCTAATCCCCCACTCCATTGGTAAGAAAGATTTGTTGCTCCAGAAGAACCGCTAGCATCCAGTGTAACACTTGTTGTCGCACAAGTCAGCTCCTGATCCTGCCCGGCAAAGGCTGTGGGTTGAGCCAAATCCGTTCCGACAGTTACATTATCGGTATCGGTACAGCCATTGTCTAAATTTGTGATGGTTACGGTATAATTTCCTGCGGTATTAGTGGAGACAGAAGCTGTACTACCCAATCCTCCACTCCATTGGTAGGATAAGTTTGGTCCTCCTGTAGAACTACTCGCATCCAGTGTAACACTAGATGCCAAACAAGTAATATCTGCTGCTGTTCCGGCTTCGGCTGTTGGTGCCGTTGTATTTCCGGTAATTGTTATCTGATCGGTATCAGTACATCCGCTTGAAGAGGTAATCGTTACATTATAGGTTCCCAGCATATCCACCGAAGGTGTTGCAGTATTATCTCCTACAATATTTGACCCTGCTGGTCCGTCCCAGGTATAGGATAAACCGGCCCCGGTAGAACCCGTTGCATCCAGAGAAACCGTACTACTGGAACAGGTAATTTGTCCGGGTGTTGCAATATCTGCTACAGGTGGGAGCGCCTCTGTAATTTCTATTGTATCCGTAGCATCACAGAAGAATCCTTCTACCACTAAAATATATTCACCGGGAGAATTGACTGAAACCGTTGTTCCTGTAGAACCCCCTAAAATGGTTCCACCACTAGCTGTCGTCCAGGTATAAGTTATTGCTGTAGAATTTGTATTAGACAAAGTTATAGGGAATGCCGTCTGACAATACTCCGTCTGTCCAAGTACCGGCGTTTGTATTTCTACTGATTCATTATTGGGCACGACCTGAATCGTACTTAATTCAGAATTAAAACACCCCTGATCATCAAACACCGTTAGCGTAT
This sequence comes from Saprospiraceae bacterium, assembly GCA_020629915.1. Taxonomy (GTDB): domain Bacteria; phylum Bacteroidota; class Bacteroidia; order Chitinophagales; family Saprospiraceae; genus JAHDCK01. Next base: position 14,401 of record JAHDCK010000020.1, on the reverse strand, counting down.
AGAAATTATTTCCTGTAGGCGCATTAGAAAAATCAATATTCACACAGGAACCATCCGGATTGGTCGGACCTGTAATAAAGGGTCCACCCCATGTGGCATCATAGACACCGGAGCCCCCGCTTATATTAGCACATAGTTCAAATGTTGACCCCTGACATAAGGTAGGTGCCGGAGGTATATCTATGGATACTTCGGGCAACACTTCTATGGTCACCGTTTGTGGTTGCAAACTGGGGCAACCATTAAAATCTCCATTTATAGTATAGGTAACAAATGCGGAAGCACCCGTTGTATTTGTCAGGGTCTGACTAATAATAGAACCCGTTCCACTCGTTGCGCCATAGGCCGAAGGTGAAGGTGTCCAGGTATAAGCTACAAAAGGATCTTGCGGGCTGGATAGCGGTAAGGTAAAACTCGAACCACTACAGATAGTCACACTGGCTAATGGATCTAAATCCGGAGGAATACAACAATTTAAGGATGGATTGATAGCTGTCGGTAAGTCACCATTACAGTTAAAACTCGTCCACCCTCCTACTTCTCCATCGGCATAGGTTTTTATAGAAACAGCACAGTCTGTATTGTCCTGACAGTCCAGACGGGCAGTTAAGGTAAAACATAGCTCGAATACACTGGCACTATTTCCCCAGGAACTACTTGGGTCTGGCCCGGCGGGTCCTGCTCCTGTATTATGGAAAAACCACCCTGCTCCTACCGGATCACCCATATCTAATCCTAGAATTGGACTCGACCCTCCCGAATAGGTCATAAACCCATCCGGATACCATCCCCAGGAACCCGTTCCTGTTGGAGAGTTAGTAGGTGTAATAGACCAAATATTGGGTTGTCCCTGGGCATCAAAAGAGGCCGGATCCCAGCAGTTTCCAAAAGTAGGCACAAACCCCTGTAACCAGTTGAAGTTAGTTGTTCCAGAATTATCCCAAATTACATCATAACAAAATTCTACTTGTTCTCCGGGAAGATACGGGCCATCAACTGGTGTAGCTGGCAGCGTACTGCTGTTTTCTGTAAGTGTACCTGTCGTATTACAGGATGCCGTCAAAAAGTCTGCTGTTAAACAGAGATCAAAGTTTCCTTCTTCCCCGGTTCCTTCAGAGATCGCAATAACATAATCCTGACCAGTTCCAATATTAATAAAATTAATTTCAGCTAAACTTGCACTACCCGTCACACAGGCCACCTGAATATAAGTAAAGCAATCAGTGGTTTGAAACAAAGCCACCTGAGGATTGGTAAAGTTGGCATCAATACCTGCAACAGAAATATTTAATATATTATTCGTTCCACTATTAAAAGTGTACCAAACAGTAGCGGCCAGGAAATCAAAACAATCGCCTGCGCCAAAGTTTGGTCCTCCAACGGAAGCTGCATTACATCCGGGAACACAAACTTGCGAGCCAGCACTTAGGGCAATAGACTGAGGCCCAAACCCACTGGCTGGATCACAAAACATATTGGCAGAACAACCCGGGGGTGGCCCTACCTCAGTCGCGCAAATATCAAAGGTTCCAAAATCTGCATTACTGGTACTTATCTGAATGTGATAAGTAGAACCCGGGGTCATATCTTCAAATAATACAGGGGCACCCACAGGACCACAGTAACTTTCAGAATAGGCTACTGATGTTCCGGTACAACCCCCTACTATTTCGTATACCAAAATATTGGCACTCCCTCCCGGGAAGGTATTGGTAGATAAGTCAATTTCCAAAGAGGTATTATTTCCGGTCAGGGTGATGGTGTACCATACGGAGTTAGACCAGGCACCTGCACAGGCCGGATTAGAGGCATCTTCATTATCAGGTGTTGCATTTTCGGTGGTGCCGGATACACAACCTCCTGAAAATAAAATATCAGCAGCACAGACATCGTCGTTTATTGGAGCTTGTGCATGGGCATAGCATGCCACAAATAATAGCAAAGTAAGAGTGTAAAGGAGACGCATAGGTTTTGGTTTTTAGCTTAGTATCGATACTACTTGAGGGGGAACGCAGTATCAATAGAACAATTGGTTAAATAACAGGTTCTGCTTTATGAAAAGCAAATTTCGATAAAAACAGGGATTTAAGGTAATGATATTTTTAAATAGTCCAAAAAATGAATATAAAAGCGCCTCTAAAATACTAAGCTACAAATATTATTTCTTTTTCAAATGAATTTTTTACACTTTTTGTGAAAGAAAACCCTGTCACAAATTTTAATATTATAAAAAAATGAAGTGTGGTTTTTAATTTTTTATAAACTATAAATTGGTTTTCCTTATCAGATTTGCGAATTTCACTTTTGATTAAATTTTGAACCTCCTAAATCATAATTATAAATGGCTAAATCCAGAAAACAACAACCCAAAAAGCCTAAAAAAACGACGACCCAAAAACCAACTCCCAAACCTAAAAAAACCGGGCCTTCCAACTTTGAAAAGTTTAAAACCTGGCTCAAGTCACCTGTCTTTAGACTGATTGCTTCCTTTGCCGGGGTGATGGCTCTTTTTTATATGATTTTCCCTACAGCGTTTTATCAGAAATACATTTTTGGTTCTGTGGTAAAATTCAATGCCTGGCTGGGTGCACTCTGCCTCAAACTCTTTGGACAGGGAACGACGAATATCGATTCTTCGATTTCGGGAAATGGATTCAGTATTGATATAGGCGTTGGCTGCGATGCTTTGGAACCCATCATGCTTTACCTCGCTGCTGTATTGGTTTTTCCGATTGCCTGGAGTAGAAAATGGCCGGGACTGCTTTATGGGTTTTTGTTTTTAATGTTTCTCAATCAAGTCCGAATCATTTCTCTTTTCCTCATCGGAAAATATGGTTCTTATGAGCTTTTTGAAATTATGCATATCGAAGTTTGGCAGGCATTATTTATCATCCTGACCATCGTGACGTGGTTGGTATGGATTCGATGGGCGAGTAAAACAGACACCCCTCCCCCACCCGTCCAGCCTGAAACGAATCCTTAAAAATATATTTTTTATTTTTATAAAACAAAATCATGGACAAAATACCAATCAATCGCATTATACTTTTTTCTGTCATTGTTTCTGTACTGTTCGCTCTCTTCATCGGGCTGGCTTATAGTCAAAATTTTCAAATGCGTTATGCTAATTATATGGGTAAAATGGGTGTGACTTTCTTTGGAAACTATGGCGGTGAAAACAATATTTCCTTCATGACGCAAGACAAGCAATTTCACCCTAATAACCGGGTGGCTTCTCCTCCTGAAAAAGCCCGATTTGCTCAGGAGCTCAAGCGATTGCCAAAAGCAGATCTTCTCCTGTTTTTAAGAAGCGAAAAACAACTCAATCACGCCATCGAAGCAGCCAAGCGAAGCGGGGCGGGTTCGGCCAGTGCATTGAATGCTTTCAACAACCTGACGCCCTGGGGGTTTGGATTTATTCCATCCATGTTTTTACTGGCTTTGATACTGGCTAGTCCGGTTTCGCTGGTCAGAAAAGGTATTGCGCTGGTACTGGGCTTCCTTGCTATTCATTTATTTTTAATATTAAAACTCTGGATTTTTATACAGTCATTTTACAATGTCGCTCCACAACTCATGATGCAAAGCGGTTCTTTTGGACAGAGTATTATCCCCTATCTCGTCAATACTTTGCAGTCGGTGAGTTTTAATATGATCGTAGCAGCTATTATCTGGTTGATGGTTACCTTTCCGGGGACGGATCATTTGAAAAATTTGCTTAAGTAATTGTTGTCAGAACCATGATTTACGAGCTTAATGGGATTTCATGATTTTTTTTCTGGCGAATCGAAGATTCGCTTTACTCTTGTCAATCCTGTAAATTGAGACAATCATGGTTAGGACCAATTCCAAACAAAAAAAGCAGGAACCGAATGGTTCCTGCCCTGTTTAAGTAGTCTCACTTTACCTGTTATTATACTCTTATACTCAGCGAGTTATGAATTTTAGCACTAATTTCCGAAAATTTTCGGATTTATCCACGTTTTTTTAATATTTTCTGTCAATTACTCGTGGTGGATTGTCCATATAACGCACTTCGTAGTTGTCACTCATATTGGTGATCTTTACTTCTGTACGGCGGTTGCGCTGGTGTTCTTCTTCCGAACACTCTGTTCCATCACTACAACCATTTCTCAACATGCGTTCTCCGTATCCGGTCGCTATCATTCTACCAGCGGAAATACCCTTCGCTTCGAGGTAACGCATAGCACGTTCGGCTCTCATTTGGGATAAATCCTCATTGTAAGTATCTGAACCTCTTGAATCTGTATGAGCCATCAATTCAATTTCGATGTCCGGATAGGTAGTCATTAAGTTGGCAACGAGATCTAAATCCTGAGCAGCATCTGCACGGATATTGGCTTTATTGTAATCGTAGTAGATATTTGGCAGTTCCAGAATGGTTCCTTTGGTGATTGTCAGGCGGTCTCCGGTGAAAACCGGTGCCAACGTCAGGACAGTATTGTATTTACTTTTGTTCGCACAATCTGAAGAAGAAGTAGACACTTCCTGTGTAGCAGTCGTATAACCACTCTTGGACGCCGTAATTTTATATCGTCCACCGCAGTTTAGCGGAAAAGTAAACTTACCGCTTGCGCCTGTACTAATGGTTTTTGTTTCACCACTCGTCAGCTCTGTGATAATAACTTCAGCTCCGGCTAATGTTGTAGAAGTACCTCCGAATACTGTTCCATCCAGATTAACTGTGGTCAGTTCTCTTTCCAGATAAACATTAATAGGTTCTCCGTTATTTTCATCCGGTGAGAACATCGCCGTTCCGGTTCCATACCCAGGACGATTGATTTTAAAAGTATAATTGGCACAATCCAGATCCTTGGCATAAGTTCCCATTTCTTCCTCTACTCCATCTGCAACATAAGTGATGATAGCATCATCAATGCGCTGTCCGGTTGCTTTATCGAATACATTAAAGGAAACGTTACAATTGACATCCTCCAAAAACGGAATCGGCATATCAAAGCGATAAACATCATCCCGTCCGCGACCTCCGCCCCGGTTAGTAGAGAAATATCCACTCATGCGATCTTCGGCCATCATCACACCAAAATCATCCCGGGTAGAAAGAAATGGTCCTTCCATGCGAACGGGTGCACTCCAGGAAGCTCCTTCTCCCAATGCATAATAAATGTCCAGGTCTTTCTTGGTTTCTCCTCCAAATCCATCAGAAGAATAAAACAGGATACCATTGGAATGCAAGGTTGGGAAAACTTCGTTTTTAGGCGTATTGACTTCCGGCCCAAGGTTCTGAGGTTCTCCCCAGCTACCGCCACTTTTACTCACCACATACAAGTCCATTCCTCCTTCCCCACCAGGGCGATTGGAGGAAAAGATCATCGTATTTCCATCTGCTGAAAGTGCCGGGTGAGCAGTTCCGTATTCATTATTATTGAATGGCAATTCTACTTCCTGGCTCCAGCCTTCCCCGGTTTTTGTACTACTGTAAATTTTCAATTTAGTAATACCGTCACTACCTGAGCGACGAACTCCTTTTGTAAAGTTATTTCTGGTAAAATACAAAGTATTGGAATTGGTATCAAAGGAAACCGGCCCTTCGTGAAACTTTGTCGTCAGGTCTTTAGATAATAAATTCCCCTGTTGTAGCGTGCCGTCATCTCCTTTTTTAGAATAGTACAAGGACATTGTGGGCTCCTTAATCACCATATCCAGTTTTCGGTACTGTCTGCTCACTACTTTCGTAGAAACATAAATGATACCGTCCTCATAAAAAGCCGGGCTGTATTCCCGCTCATTCGTATTCATATTTTGCTCATTGGTAATGGTCGTTCCTTCAGGCTGAGCCATTAAACCCAAGGTGCAAAACGCCACAAACATAAATGTAAGTTGAATATATTTATTCATGGTATTTTTATTTTTGATATGCGAATTTTAATAATAAATTTTATAAAAATATTTTTATAAAATTTCTAAAAACAGCGGACAGTAATACCATCCGCTATTTTTATATTTTAATAATAGAAAAATCTTGGGTTATCTAAACTGTAATCTCCTTTGAAGAAATCGTAACGCACGAGCACTTCAATACTTCCACTATTGTAATTGTTCAACTCTCCTAGTGTAAAATCATAAGCCGCTCCGATTCCGAGGTTTCGGGTCGCCTGATAGTAAAGCAAGAGGTCAACAGATTCTCCTGGTCCAAGTCCACCCAAACGATAGGAAGCTCCTACAGAGAATTTCTGATTGAACATCAGGTTTACATTGAAATCCATATCAAATGGCGCATTTTCTACATATTTAAATAAAACAGATGGGCGCAATTCTACTTTGTCACTCATAGGAAAAGTAGCTCCGGCCATCCCGTAGAAGTGGCGCGCTTCCTCTGCCTTTTTAAATGTAGCATTTTCAGGCTGAAAGCTAATATCATTCGTCAGGATATAAGGGGATGAAATTCCGAGATAGAAGTTTTGAGTATTGAAATAAACACCAATACCAAAGTTTCCTTCGTAAGTATTATCATCCTCTGTTGGGATTGCATCGTCATTGGCTTCAATGAAGCGATTATCCGAGCTGGCGAATCCAAACTGGAAGAAGCGGAAGGAACCGTGCAATCCAATACGCATATCAGCTTCATCACTCAATTTTACTTTATAAGAATAAGCCAGGTTGACATTCCACTGATCGGTAATACCGATACCCGTGTGAAACAAGGTCAGCCCCAGCCCTACTCTGTCTCCAAAGATAGGCCCGTGAACACTCAAAGTCTGAGATACGGGATTTCCTTCAAATCCCAGCCACTGGTTTCTGTAAAGACCTGTTATTGAGGTGACGTTATGGGCACCTGCATAGGCGGGATTCATAACGAGTTTATTGTGCATAAACTGGGTGAATTGCGCTTCCTGTTGAGCCATACAAATACTCACAGATAGCGCGAATAAGGTGGTTAATATTAATTTATACATGATATAAATGTTTTCTTTTTTTAATAAAATTTAAACGCTAATCACGGGCAGGGATAAATCCCTGCCCTTTTTCCATCTTTTCTATTATCTGTGAATGGTTAAGAAACTCGTTATATTATTAGAACCTGGCAACTTCAGGATGTAGAAGTAAGTTGCATCCGGAAGTGGTTCTGCATTGTAAGTTCCCTGCCAGTCATTTTGGTAATTAGTTGTGCGGAAAACTTCATCTCCCCATTGGTTGAAAACGATCAGTTCATTGTTCGGGTATTGCCCTTCTTCCAGACAAGGAACAAAGAAACTATCGTTTACACCATCTCCATTTGGTGTGATAATCGTTGGTGGGTCACAATTGACCGGAGGCGTTACTGTAATTAAAACAATTCCTTCTCCACATAAATCACATTCAATATCACAAGCAGCGTATGTAAAAGCATCTATACCTGTAAAACCAAGGTTTGGCGTATAGGTAAATGTTCCATCTCCATTATTTACCAATGTTCCATTGGCAACCTCCTGAAGTATGCGTATTTCATAATTATCAGAGATAATGATGTCATTCAGTATAACTGAAAACTCTACAGGTGTAATGTATTCTGCGCTAACCGTATCATCTACTACAACCGGGCGTTCAACAACAGCCACATCAATGCCCTGATCAGATTCGGAAGTACATCCATTCTCCGTTACCTTCACGGTATAAACCCCTGAGTCCATTGGATCGACCTCAGGAATAGTGAGTGTTGGAGAAGCAATACCAAGATTCACTCCATCTACACACCATTGGTAAGTGGAGTTCCCTCCAATATCTACCGTACCCAAGGTCAGTAGATCATTCTCACATGGGAATTCACTTCCTTCCAATATGGTAATGTTTGGAACCGGAGGTGCAGCAATGATAGTCACATTAACAGCTCCGGAGGGCAATGAGCTACATCCATCAGAGGTAATCACCGTGACTATAAACGAACCGGAACAGTTCGCACTATCTGCCGGGAATATTAACTCAGGGCCTGCTGTTGTAACCTCGCCACATGGCGTACTCCAGATATAAGATTGCGCATCCGGGATAGAATCTGCAGTTAGTGTCAATGTATCACCTTCACAAAGTGCAGGGACATTAGCCGGTGTAATCGTCGGCCCGTCTTCTCTGATGGTAAACTGAACATCAATACAAACAGAATCAGAGGCACAACCCGTTACAGAGTTGGTAGCTACGACACAATATATACCCGTATCATTTTCATCCACATTCTGTACAACATTAGAAGCCAGAGGTGTACCATCCGGTGCAAACCACTGAATGTTATCGGCTCCTAAAGAGTTGGCTTCAAGTACCAGGTCAAAACCGGGATCTTCACAATCTCCACCATTATGTGTTGGTGCTACGGTTGGTAATTCATTGACGGTTACAATGGTCAATCCGGTGGCAGTACAACCAGTATTATCCGTAATAACTACCATGTACGTTCCTGCACAACTTGTGTCCACATCTGTTAAGATTGGACTTGGGTCTGTACTGCCATTTGGTAAGCAAGGACCAGACCATTGGTAACTGACAACATTAGCGGAGGAGTTGGCAATCAATTGAATATCTTCACCAACACAAACTGGTCCACTATTATCTGCATCTACTGCTGTGGTTCCGGATACATTTACTAAGAAGTTGCAACAAGTGGTATTTCCTGAAAAATCAGTTACACAATAATTTACAATTGTTTGTCCAATTCCAAATGTATCATTCAATAATCCTACACCTGTACCATTCGTTGCACCAGTTAAAACATATTCAATACTATCAACTCCACAATTATCAAATACGGTAGGACCAATATTAGCAAGTACAGCTCCGCAAATATTCGGATTTTGTACCAAATCCTGATCACCAGGGCAAACAACGGTTGGATCTTGGTTATCTACAATAGTTACTGTAAAACAGCACTTCGTGGTATCACTTCCATTGTTATAAGTATAACCATAGCAAATTTCTGTATCTCCAAGTGGGAAGAAAGTACCAGGAGCCAAACCTTCAATTAGGAATCCATTCAGGTTATTTCCGTCACAGTTATCTGAGAAGGTTGGTACCGGATAGTTCACCACTTGCCCACAAGCCGTTTGTCCAGCGGGTACCGTCAGGTCAGTCGGACAATTCACCGCAACCGGAGGTTGATTATCCACTACTGTTACATCAAAACAACATTGTGCAACATTGATACTGGCATCTGTATAGGTATAACAAACAGTTGTCGTTCCTACCGGGAATAATCCCGGAGGCAATCCAGAAGTCAAAACACCGGGCAGGTTATCACCATCACAGTTATCACTAAAAGTCGGAATATTAAAGTTGACAGATGCCTCACAGGAACCTGGAGCTGCATTAACAGTAATATCATCCGGGCAGGATTCATTTACTGGATCTACATCATCAGTTATTGTTACTGTAAAACAACACTGTGCTGTATTTACACCATCTGTATATTGATAACAAACAGTAGTATTTCCTATTGGGAAGAAAGAGCCAGAAGGCAGACCAAAGGTCAATGTCCCTGATAATCCACTCCCCAAACAATTATCAGCGAAAGTGGGTTCTGTATAATTGTATATCAACCCACAAGTATCGGGATCGCTGGATAAGGTTATATCATTCGGACAATTCAAGACAACTAATGGATCACTATCTGTTACGGTTACATCAAAGCTACAAGTACTGGTATTTCCAGCTGCATCCTGATAAACGTAAACAACAGTTGTTGTTCCAATTTCAAAGAAGGAACCTGAAGCTGTACTATCTCCACTTATTAATGTTCCAACCAGATTAGTTCCATCACAATTATCCTGAAAAACGGGCGTAAAGTAATCTACCGTAGCTCCACATTGGCTGGGATCTACATCTGTATTAATATCAATTGGACAAGCGCTTGTCGGTAAAACATCATCAACGACGACGACATCAAAGCAACATTGCGCTGTATTATTTCCACCATCTGTATAAGTATAACAAACCTCAGTAGTTCCCAGAGGGAAGGTAGAACCGGAAGCTAATCCAGTGGTAAGTGTTCCGTTCAAGGCCAATCCATCACAATTATCATCAAAGGTAGGCACATTATAATTCACAACTGCATCACAACTTGCTGCACCTGTACTTTGAGTAATTGTACCCGGACAGTTATTCACTGTTGGATCTTCATCATCTGTCACGGTTACTGTAAAGCAACACTGAATGGTATTATTTCCAGCATCTTCATATTCATAACAAACTGTCGTTACCCCAGTTGGGAAAGAAGAACCGGATGCTGGTCCACTAACAAGTGTTCCGTTTAGGTCAGTTCCGCCACAGTTATCATCAAAAGTCGGTGTGTTATAGGTTACCACTTCTGAACAATTCACACCTGTTCCTGGAACACTAATATTTGCCGGGCAGTTATTTAAGGTTGGATCTTCATTATCAGTAACCACAACATTAAAACAGCATTCTGCTTTATTGCCAGTAGCATCTTTATATTCAAAACAAACTTGTGTTGTGCCTACAGGGAAGGTTGCTCCCGGCGCCAATCCACTTGTTAATGTTCCTACTAAATCTGTACCATCACAATTATCATTAAAGGTAGGTACCGTATAATCAATTACTGCTCCACAGGTTCCGGCATCATTATTTGCAGCAATGTCACCCGGACAGCTTACAATGGTTGGGTTTTCATTATCAGCTACAACAATATCAAAACAACATTGTGCCATATTATTTGAAGCATCAGTATAATCATAACAAACCTGAGTAGTACCTACCGGGAAGGTAGAACCAGAGGCTAAGCCGGACGTCAATGTTCCGTTTAGGTTATTTCCATCACAGTTATCATCAAAAGTCGGTGGTGTATAATTCACAACTGCATCACAACTTCCTGCATCGGCATCGACATTTATTGTACCAGGACAGCCATTTACGGTGGGGTCTTCATTATCTGATACGACAACATCAAAACAACATTGTGCTACATTATTCGCTGCATCTGTATAAGAATAACAAACCTCAGTAGTTCCTACAGGGAAATTAGTACCAGGAGCTAATCCGGATGTTAGTGTTCCATTCAGATTTGAGCCATCACAATTATCATTAAAGGTGGGTGGTGTATAATTCACAACTCCATCACAGTTTGCATCAGCATTAATATTAATGGTGCCCGGGCAACCACTAACAGTTGGATCTTCATTGTCAGCTACCACTACATCAAAACAACATTGTCCTACATTATTCGCTGCATCTGTATAAGAATAACAAACCTCAGTGGTTCCTACAGGGAAAGTAGAACCAGGAGCTAATCCGGATGTTAATGTTCCCGCTAAATCTGTACCATCACAATTATCATTAAAAGTGGGTGCAAAGAAAAGAACACTAGCATCACATTCGCCAGCATCTACATTGACATTTATTGTACCTGAGCAGTTATTCGCAACTGGAAGTTCTCCATCTGTAATATTGACTGAAAAACTACAAGGTGTAGAAGCATTGCCTGCCGCATCAAATGCCGTATAAGTAACGGTTGTTACCCCAGCATTAAAGACCAGCCCGGTTGCATCTAATATTCCGGAGCCTGTTGTAGCACCAGAGAGCGTATACTCAATCCGATCGATACCTATATTATCATTAGCAATTGGTTGAATAGTTGTGGTAAGCGTAGCTGTACAAGAACCAAGATCTGTATTTTGGTTGACATTTCCAGGACAGGTGATTGTAGGAGGCTCAGTATCTCCTCCACAACTACTTGTAATGATACCTGGTACTAACAGGTAATTATCCAGTGTTCCATTTTCATCTACAAAGAAAAGAGAACTCAGATTATCATTAAACAATCCATCGAAAGTAATCGGATAGTTTCCATTTGGCAATCCGGGTGCAGCATCCAGACATAACTGGAAGTAAACATGACCATTTGGTAAGGTTTCTCCATTTGTCAAACCACCAGGAGCAGACCAGGTCAAACGTACCCGACCACTACCTGTTTCAAACAATCCAATAGAGCCGGTAGCTCCGGGCAATGTGGAACTGACATTATTAACAGAATTGAACGTAAAGAAGTTAACATCCCATTCTATCGCAAATTGATAAGCAGTTATATCAATAAAGTTATCAAATGTTATATCCATACAAACCTGCCCTGTATTACAATCCACATCTGCATCATCAACAGTTACGGTGAGAACACCTCCGCCAAGACAATTAACAGTTACATCAAAGGAACAGGTTACTGTATTATTATCCGTATCTGTAGCGGTATAAACAACTGTAGTAGTTGTTCCACAAGCAAAGAAATCTCCGGAGTTATGAGTACTTCCTACGGAAACAATCCCTTCACAATCCTCAAAGGTAGGTGTAGTCCAGGTCACATTAGCCCCACCCGCACTTGTAGCAGCAGTAGTTGTTATATCTGTAGGACAAAATACACTAACTGGTAATCCACTACCATCACCGGTAACAGTTACACTACCAGGGATAAGGCTATAATCATTCGGGTCAACAATTCCCCCTGGGTTAGTAGCGAATAAAATATCATTAGGATTATTATTCGTTAATCCATCAAAGTTAAAGTTTAAAACATCGCCTACATTCACACCTGGAGCCAGGGTGAAATTCATTTTAAATAAGGTATCGCCATTGGCCAAAGTTTCTGCTCCGTTTACCGGATCAAATGTAAACCAAACGACCCTTAGACGATCGAGTTCTGTTGGAAGGTTATTAAAATCTTCTGGCCCGAAATCCTGTAAACCATCATTTATATCTGTTACATTCACAAAATTTAACTGGGTCAAATCCCACTCAATAGCAAACTGGAATGCCGTTATATTTACAAAATTCTGAACAGTAACCGGGATACATATTACACCACCACAACCAGCAGTAACATCCTCAATAGTTACACTCAAATCACCAGCTGCACCTTGTTGTACATTTACATCAAAAATACAATCAACTGTATTATTATCTGTATCTGTAGCAGTATAAGTAATAGTTGTTGTACCTACGGGTAGAAACATTCCTGAAGAAAAACCCATACTATCGATAGATACGATACCTTCACAATCTGCAAAGGTTGGAGTTGGCCAACTCACATTGGTTCCGGATGCTCCGGGCGCAACATTTACAGTAATATTACCCGGACAAAATACACTAGTCGGAAGTCCGTTAGCTCCGGATGTTACAGTCACCTGACCCGGCACCAAAACTGGTGTTATAATATCACCTTGATTGACACCATTAGCTTCCTGAATAATTAAATTTCCAGGTACCCCGCCTAATCCGTTAAATGTAATACTACTTACATCGCCAATAGCCGCTCCGGATGCCAGAGTAAAATTAAGCGTAAATAATACCGCTCCATCAGGTAATGACTCTCCGGATAAAGGAATAGAAGAAGTCCAAACGGTTCGTACCTCTCCGGCAGCTACTCCCGTCAGACCAAAATCACCTATATCAAAGTTTAATAAGGAACCATTGATGTTAGTAACAGATACAAAACTCAGTACACTTGGATCCCAGAAGGTAGAAAATTGTAATAAATTAATATTATCAAAATTATCCACTGTGATGTCCACACTTACTGAACCCCCACATCCAATAGTAGTTGTCTCGGCTATCAGGGTAAAATCTCCTGTACCACCACCTCCTCCACTGCCGACAGTAACATCAAAGGTGCAGGTGACAGTATTATTATCCGCATCCTGTGCTGTATAAGTAACTGTTGTAGTTCCTACCGGAAAAAAGTCTCCGGGATTATGAGTACTTCCGGTAGAAGTAATGCCCTCACAATCGAAGAATGTGGGTGCTGTCCAGGTAACATTCGTTCCCGTAGCTCCTGCCGGAGCTGATGTGGAAATATCCATAGGACATCCACTTACACTTGGTAATCCGGCAGTTAGTGAAGTAATCTCCACAGAACCTGGAACGAGTTGATAATCCGAAGATTGCATAAGCCCTCCACTATTGGAAAACGCAATACTGGAAGGGTCTCCTAGTACTCCATTAAATGTAATTGGTGAAATATCACCTACTGTAGCTCCGGGAGCAATCGTAAACTGAAGCGTAAACAAAATAGACCCGTCCGGCAAAGTTGTCCCTCCACTAAGTGGGTTGACATCCCACCAGGTTAACCTTAAGCGGTTAGAAGGCAAATTGTTAAAGTCCGTTTGGTCATAACCCGGAAGATTCGTATCCAGGTTCGTAATACCACTATAAGTAAGGATGGTTTCATCCCATTCCAATGCAAATTGCAAAGAAGTGATATTATCAAAATTTTGGACGACTACGTCCACGTTGACTGTACTTCCACCACAACCAGCCTGAACATTACCTACAGTTATTATTAACTGAGACATAGCAGGAGTCATGCTGAGGCAGAGCCAGACAGCAAAAGCTGTTAATAATCGTTTCATAACTAGAGTTTGTTTTAATTTTAATTTATTTTTTATAAAATATA
>JAHDCK010000453.1 GCA_020629915.1 Saprospiraceae bacterium | reverse complement strand
GAAATTAAAAAATCGTTCAAAGTATTTTAAGGATTATTCTGGCCGGTTACTTAATTATAAAAAGTTACCTTAAAGTCTTACATTCGTCCAAAAGAAAAAATCTAATAATGAGTATTGAGAATTTTAAAAATGAAATTAGTTCCGGATATACCTTTAAAGGAGATTCCTTTGTCTTGGGTGGGGCTATGGTCAATGGAGAATGTCAAACCAATACGCTCGTTAATATCCCGCTAAAAACTCTAAACCGACATGGGTTAATTGCGGGTGCTACGGGATCGGGAAAAACAAAAACCCTCCAAATTCTTGCCGAACAATTGTCCAAAAAGAGTGTTCCGGTTTTACTTATGGATATCAAGGGCGACCTCAGTGGTATAGCTACTCCAAGCGGAGGTCATCCCAAAATTGATGAAAGACATGAAAAAATTGGAATCGATTTTTTGGCTAATCAGAGTCCGGTAGAATTTTTAACCTTATCAGATGAACCCGGTGCAAGATTGCGGGCAACGGTTTCTGAATTTGGTCCGGTTTTATTTTCTAAAATTCTGGATTTGACAGAGGTTCAATCCGGAGTGGTAGCCGTTGTTTTTAAATATTGTGATGATAATAATATCCCTTTATTAGATTTAAAAGATTTCAGAAAAACACTTCAGTACCTGACCAATGAAGGGAAGGAAGAAGTTGAAGCAGAATATGGGCGGATTTCGACGGCTTCAGTTGGAGCTATCATTCGCAAAATTGTAGAGATTGAAGAACAGGGTGCAGAGAAATTTTTTGGAGAAACTTCATTTGAAGTGGATGATCTAATTAGAATAGACGAAAACGGAAGAGGTATTGTTTCTGTCATTCGCTTGACGGATATTCAGGACAAACCAAAGTTGTTTTCTACTTTCATGCTTCAGATGCTGGCTGAAATCTATGCTTCCTTTCCGGAGGAAGGGGACGCAGAAGCTCCAAAACTCGTCATTTTCATTGATGAGGCGCATTTGGTTTTTAAAGAAGCAAGTAAAGCCTTGTTAAGTCAAATAGAGTCTATAATAAAACTCATTCGCTCCAAAGGAGTCGGGATTTATTTCGTCACTCAAAATCCGACAGATATTCCGGATGATGTGCTTGGACAATTAGGTATGAAAATCCAACATGCTCTTCGTGCCTTTACTGCCAAAGATCGAAAAGCTATAAAGCTGGCCGCACAAAACTACCCGGATTCTGAATATTACGATACCGAAGAATTATTGACCAGCCTCGGGATAGGAGAGGCATTTGTTACGGTATTAAACGAAAAAGGTATTCCTACTCCTTTAGTGCATTGTTTGTTAAGAGCTCCTGAATCCAGGATGGATGTGTTAAGCGATGCAGAAATTAAAAACATATTGGATGAATCCAAATTAATAAAGAAGTATAACAAGGAAATCGATCGCGAGTCTGCCTATGAGATTTTGGGTGGAAAAATTGAGGAAGCTCAAAAAGAGGAAGAACAAGCCAAACGAAAAAAGGAACAGGAAAAGGCCCGTAAATCCAGCAGTGGCAGAAAAGAAAAAAGTGCATTTGAAAAAATTATTAATAATACAACTACAAGACAAATCGGTCGTACCGTTGCCAGGGAACTTACCAGAGGAATCCTTGGAGTGTTGGGGATAGGAGGGCGCAGACGCCGATAAAATTATTTTCTCTTTTTTTTATTTTTTCCACAGCTTCATTTTGGGAAGCTGTGGTTTTTTTATTTCAAAAAGGGAATGAAAAAGCATTTTCCGTTTTACTTTGGGAAAACATAAGCGAAGCAATTTCAACTGGACTGGTGTTTGATTTGAATGGAATAAAACTATTAATCAAATGAAATATTCAATCCTATTGCTTTGTTCCTTATGTGTTATTTTATTATTTGAATCCTGTACCAAAGACGTGGATCTTCATCCCGAGGAAGGGATTACAGTATTAGATGCCTTTGATCAGGAAATGCTTGAACTGGTCAACGAAACCCGAACTACCGGATGCGATTGTGGAGGAAAATATATGCCAGCAGTTGGTGAACTCCGATGGGACAACCGCATCGAAGAGGCAGCCCGAAAACACAGTGAAGACCAGGAAGCTCAAAATTTAATGTCTCATAAGGGTTCCGATGGGTCTAACGTAGGTGAACGCCTTAGCCGCGAAGATTACGAATGGAAATCCTGTGGAGAAAATGTAGCCTTTGGCTATAAAACGCCCAAGGAGGTATTGGAAGGATGGCTCAATAGCCCCAGTCATTGTGAAAATCTAATGTGGGATGGTTACAAAGAAATGGGGGCTGCTAAAAGTGCAAAAAATTACTGGACTCAGATATTTGCTATTCCTGATTAAAATATAAATAATTTTCTATTTTATACTACTTCTTGAAACAACGATAAGGTCGTTGCGCTTTGCAGCGGCCTTTTATTTTTTGGAAACTTTAACTATCTTCATATTTTAAATTTAAATTTTAGAATTATCTGAAATTTTAATATTAAAATTAATCAATAATGAAAGCCCCCTTTTTTTTTCTTCTGGTTTTTATAATTTCCTGCACACCAGATAAACAGCAGCCCACAGAAACACCACGGCTACCAAAGCCAAGCATCGAAACACCTCAAAATCCATTGGCAGAAACCCTTATACGACTCGTAAATGAGCAGCGGCAAAAAGGGTGTATTTGTGGTCAGGTGAAAATGCCACCTGCCCCGCCTTTGGTTTGGAATGATGCTCTTAGTTCAACTGCATTAAAACACAGTCAGGAAATGGAAAAAGAGGAGCACTTTTCTCATGATGGAAAAGATGGATCGAATTGTGGTCAACGGTTGACTCGCGATGGGTATAAATGGAGTGCATTTGGTGAGAATATTTTTTTTGGTTCTGACAATCCGGAAGATGCTGTTCATAGTTGGATAAAAAGTCCGCCTCACTGCAAAACATTGATGAAAAACATATACACAGAATTTGGTGTAGGGAAAAGTGGTTTGTACTGGACCCAGATTTTTGGAAAACCTCTTGACGCAAACGAAATAAATTGATAAAAAATCAGTTTTATACCCACACAAACAACCCGGAACATGTTTTTGACTTTTTTCCTCCTTTTTTGTTTTTCTCTGCCAGCCTTTTCCCAAACCTATTCTAATACATATAAAGAAAAAATATTACAATTAACAAATGAACAAAGGCGTAAAGGATGCTATTGTGGCAGAAAATATTATCCGCCTGCTCGTCCCTTGACCTGGAATGATAAATTAGCGAGAGCTGCCATGAAGCACAGCAAGGATATGGAGAGGCGAAATTACTTTGACCATGCTAGTCCCGAAGGAATCCACGGTGACAAAAGGGTAGAAAAGGAGGGGTACCGCTGGAGTGCTTATGCTGAAAATGTTGCTTATGGATATTTTTCTCCGGAAGCCGTATTTAAGGGATGGATAAATAGTCCCG
>JAHDCK010000452.1 GCA_020629915.1 Saprospiraceae bacterium | reverse complement strand
GACGAGATTCCTCTCTTCGTTCGGAATGACAACTCTTTATTTTTGTTTTTCAAAATTCCGCGGTTAATTATTTAAGTTCAATAAGTCGCCGGTTCTAATGCTCCTCGTGGTGATGATCATGATGATGGTGATGACCTTCATACAATTCATCCGCAACATCATCACAATGATAATGGTGACGCTTGTGTTTTTTCACAGGCTGCGTTTTACCTCCACCTTTTTTATGCGCCAGCATTTTTTGAATCAAACGGGCGCGCTCTGCACGAATCGCCTTTCGCAATTCTTTATCTTTTTCTATATTAAAATAATTAATACCATCTACCCAAGTGCTTTCTACCTTCGCATAAATTGACAGTGGATTATCCGACCATAAAACAACATCTGCATCTTTGCCGGATTTTATACTCCCCATCCTATCATCGAGATGCAGGAGCTTGGCTGGGTTGAGCGTTACCATTTTCCAGGCATCTTCCTCAGACATTCCGCCATACATCACGCCCTTCGCTGCTTCCTGATTGAGGCGGCGCGCCATTTCCGCATCATCGGAATTGATCGCCGTGACAATACCTTGTTCATTTAGAAGAGCAGCATTGTAAGGAATGGCATCAATCACCTCGTACTTGTAGGCCCACCAATCGGAGAAAGTCGAACCACCTGCCCCGTGCGCTTTCATTTTATCTGCTACTTTATAACCTTCCAAAATATGCGTAAACGTATTTAAAGTAAAATTATATCTATCTGCGACTTTCATCAGCATATTGATTTCACTTTGCACATAGGAGTGGCACGTAATAAATCTTTTCTTATTTATAATTTCCAAAATCGTTTCCAGTTCAATGTCCGTCCGGTAATTGCCGGAAGATTTTTTCTTTTGATATTCCAATGCACGAGTGAAGTGATCATCAAAGACTTGTTCTACCCCCATCCGCGACTGAGGGAAGCGAATCGTTTGCATATCGCCCCAGTTGGATTGCTTGACATTTTCTCCCAGCGCAAACTTGATAAAGGGATCGGCGTTCTTGATTTTCATTTCCTCCGGCGTACTTCCCCACCGGAATTTAATGATACCCGATTGTCCTCCAATTGGATTAGCCGAACCGTGCAACAGTTGCGCAGCCGTAACACCACCTGCCAATTGCCGGTACAAATTCACATCTTCAGAATTGACCACATCGGCAATACTCACTTCGGCTGAACTCGCCTGGGTTCCCTCATTCACTCCACGGCTGATTGCAATGTGCGAATGCTCATCAATAATTCCGCTAGTCAGGTGCTTGCCTTTTCCATCAATGACGGTCGCGCTACCCGCAGATAGATCTTTGCCAATATTTGAAATTTTCCCATTTTTAATTAAAACATCTGTTTTCTCCAAAATGCCATCCTTCTCATTCGTCCAAACGGTCGCATCTTTGATCAGGTAACTTTCGGCCTTGGGTTTTTCCGTCCAGCCATAAGGTAAAAACGGATAAGTTATTTCACCTAGCTTTTCGGCCTCCTTTTTCTTATCGTCCTTTTTCTTGTCCTCTTTTTTCTTGTCATTTTTTGGAAGTGCGCGATTAGGCATGATACTCCATTTCACCCATTCGCCATTGGCCAACGTTCCTCTTCCCTTGAAACCCAGGTTATCCTTCGTACCAGCCAGAGAAATTTTTCCGGGTTTGCCTTTCTCCTCATCAAAGGACATGGATATTATACCATCTTTATAATTATATTTAACTTTTACTCCCATGCTATCTTTAAGTTTAAAAGACGGCGTTAGGATCATGTCGGGTTTCATTTCATCTCCTTCGATATAGAGTTGCTTTTTTGTTTTACCATAAGTCAAATCATAGCCACCGCGAATATCCTCCGGGGTTTCATCCCACTCTTTGAGGATGTTGGGTTCTCCCTTGATCCAGTTGTGATGGATTTCTGCTTTATCGCCAAATATATTTCCTGATGTTATAATAAAATTAGCTATTTTACCTCGCTCCAAACTTCCCAGTACATCGGACATATTCATCATTTTTGCAGGTGCTTCTGTAAGTGCTTTCAGGGCAGCCTCCTCCGACAATCCATTCTTAACTGCTTTTTTAATATTATTTAAAAATGCATTTTTCTTTTTCAAACCATGTGTCGTAAAGGCAAAAGGAATATTGGCTTTCGCCAAACGTCCGGCATTGGTTGGAGCCAATTCCCAATGCTTCATATCGGCCAGAGTTGCCAGCATCGCATTGTAGGGATCTTCCACATCGTAAGCCTCCGGATAATTCACCGGAACGATAAAAGACGTATTTAATTTTTTTAATTCATCAATCCGCTGGTACTCACTCCCCGAACTTTTAAAAATATATTTTTTACCAAATTCTCTGGCCACCTTATCTGCTCGCAAGGCTTCCTGCCAATCCCGCACCGCAAAAATCTGTGGTAGTTCCACCGCTTTATTCCAGGCTTCCAAAGATAGATTTTTTTCTTCTTTATAACCATTTTTCTTATACCATTGGCCGTCGTAGTGAGTTTGACGCAACAAGGCAATCGCTCCCATCAGCGAACTTGGATAGTTCTGTTGGGAAGAACCCTTGCTAAAAGAAAGGTGATGGGCTACATTACCCTGAAGCAACATATCATTTGCCTTGCCACCGCCCAGCAAAACGGCTGCACTGCTTCCTCTTGAAATCCCATCCATCTGATGTGTTAGTACAGCACCGAAACCGAGGTCGCGAAGTTCTTTTGCTTTTTTGTCGTTTACTTTAAAAATTTTATCCGCTTCCACCTCACAGTTGAGAGCTTGATTCCATCCGTAGGCGCCTTCCTTTTTGGATTCGTACTGCGGTTTGCGGGGCCAGGAATTATCGGCCTTTTTTGGTTCCGGCATTCCGTAGTCAGAAAAAGTTTCAATGAAGGAAGGATAAATGGTTTTGCCTTTGCAGTTGATTTCCACTGCGCCTTTTGGCACGTTGCTCCCGGCACTAACGGAAACGACTTTACCCTTTTTGATAACGAGGGTAGCGTTTTCCATTTTCTGGGAAGCAGTTTTGTAAATCGTTGCATTGGTAAAAGCGTAGTGACCGTTGCGCTCATCATAAACGCCGTTGCGGGGGAATGTCACGGGCTGGGCCACGAGGGCCACAGTCACGGCAACAAATATTCCCAAAACAAATATTCGTTTTAACATAAGGTAAAAATTATTTCTGGTTAGATTATGGAAACGGGGGTTTAGGAAGGTCAAATATACCAGATTTGGATGGAAAAAAGTAATGGAATTAAAGTACTGATGGGTTATGGAAATCAAATAATTAACCGATGGACAATTAACTAAGCATCGTGCCCTGTAACCGTCAGGTTTTCCTTGACATTCATCGTCAGGTGGGACACCTGACGGGAAAAAAGTTTTCGTGTAAGGTGTCCCACCTGACACCAGCAGCCAGCAAGATTTATTTTTATAATTAAACAAAAACATATAAT
>JAHDCK010000451.1 GCA_020629915.1 Saprospiraceae bacterium | reverse complement strand
AAAGCCAGCCTGAAAGCAGCTATGGGTACGCGAATCAAATTAGCGACGGCTGCCGAAAAAGACAACCTGCAATTGATTAGCGGTATCGGACCATTCATCGAGAAAAAACTCAATGGATTGGGCATTTATACCTTCGAGCAAATCAGCCAGTTTGATGATGACCTCGTTGAGAAAGTAACTGATGCTATCCAGTTTTTCCCCGGACGTATCCAGCGGGATAATTGGGTAGGGCAAGCTGCCAAATTCTTTGCGGATAAGTCTTAATTTTGAAAAATACGCTTAGCGAAACCAACTGACAACAAGCGCGATCTGATTTTCGGATCGCGCTTTTTTTATTTTAAAAAACCTTAAAACGGCAATGCCTCGCCTTCCACTTTCGTCAATGCTTCAAAGTAACCATTCAACTTTTCTAACAGGGTAGAATTATTTTTATTTAAAATTTTGCGCCCGTCAATTTCATCCACACGAGTCAACTCACCCATCGTCCCCGTTGTAAAAACCTCATCCGCCGTGTAAAATTCCGTAATCGAAATATTCCGTTCAATAGCCGGAATGCCGTTTTCACCGCAAAGCCGCAGCACCGTCGCCCGTGTAATGCCCGGCAGACAGCTATCTGCATGAGGCGTGAAAACCGTTCCGTTTTTTATCATAAACAAATTTACGCCATTCGCCTCGGAGACATAACCATTCAGATCGAGCATAATGGCCGCATCTGCTCCGGCGTAATTTGCTTCAATTTTGGCCAGAATGTTATTTAATAAATTATTATGATGAATTTTAGAATCTAAAAACATCGGAGAATTGCGCCGAATATGGGAAGTGATCAATTTAATCGACGGCGGATAAACCGGTGGCTTCCATTCTGCCAAAATGATCAGTGTTGGCCCAAACTGATTCAGACGCGGGTCCATGCCCGAAGTAATTTTTTTTCCTCTTGTCAGTGTCAGCCGGATATGAACACCGTCTTTCATCCCATTCGCTTCTAGTGTTTTAAAAAGAGCTTCTTTGATTTCTTTATTGGATGGAATATTTTCGATGCAAATCGCATGAGCCGAATTTTGCAATCGCTCTAAATGCTGATCCAGGCAAAAGATTTTTCCATCATACACGCGGATACCTTCCCAGACCGCATCACCGCCCTGCACCACACTATCAAATACCGAAACTTTGGCTTCGTCCCGATGCACGAGATCTCCATCAATGTAAACGAGAATATCTTTATTTTTAGAATTGAATTTTTGTAGCATAATTTTTTATTTATAAAATATTTTACAATTTTGGTTAGAATTGAAAGTTGGAATAAATATAATGAGGTCGTGGCGGCCAGCCGCGACCCCATTACATATCGCAGTCAAGTCGCAACTTTAAGTCACGACTTGACTAAAACCAGC
Source organism: Saprospiraceae bacterium (assembly GCA_020629915.1). Classification (GTDB taxonomy): domain Bacteria; phylum Bacteroidota; class Bacteroidia; order Chitinophagales; family Saprospiraceae; genus JAHDCK01. The sequence goes on along the minus strand of JAHDCK010000451.1, from coordinate 2,053 downwards.
ACTATTTTTTACCGGAGTATTATATCAAGACATAAACTCCCAAGCCGAGCGATACGCATTATTTTTTTCACAATATTCAATAAACTGCTGGAAAAATTTATGATTCCCCAGCGTAGCACTATCGCCGATAACGATCAGTTTTTTCCTGGCACGAGTCATCGCCACATTCATTCGACGATAATCTGACAAAAATCCGATTTCCCCTTTTTCATTCGAGCGCACTAACGAAATATAAATCACATCCCGTTCCTGTCCCTGAAAAGCATCAATCGTATCAATAGTGATATTTTTTATATCCTTTAATTTTTCATCCAAATTAATCCCTTTCGACATAAAAATCACCTGTTCCCGGTAAGGGGAAATAATCCCAATGGAAGGAATTTCCCCTTTAAAACATTCTAATAATTGATATAAATGTTCGCGTAGAATATTAAATTCATCCGGATTAAATCGGCTTCTAAATTCCTCGTTGAGTTTTTCATCGAATCCACAACCTGCCGTATCCACAAATTCCAATGGCCCGTTCTCCGGAATATCCAGCAACCAGTCTTTCACTTTTTCATCCGCCTGTAACGCTCCTTCATAAAACACTTCATTGGAAAATCCCATAATTATTTTATTCATGCGATATTGTGTATCGAGTAGAGAAACCCGATCCAGTTTTTTTATACAATGTTCTAACAAAGTAATATTAAAACCTTCCCGTTGGGCTTCATTAGATTTTACCGTAGGGGGCAACTGGTAGGGATCGCCGGCTAGGATCACCTTATCCGCCTTGATAATCGGAATCCAGGTGGCGGGTTCCAATGCCTGGGCCGCTTCATCAATGACCACCGTTTTAAAATGAAAATCCCTCAGTGCGAGATTATTGGAACTCACCAAAGTTGTTGTAATCACCTGAGCACTGCTCAAAATCTGATCCAGTAAACGCTTTTCAAGTTGTGTCGCCCAATCCATCAACTCTCTGGCCTGTTGCCGCAAATGTTTTCGCTCAGTCCGTTCCTCTGCTCCAAACCGCCGCTTGAAGCGATTGGCATCTCTTCGGCACTTTGCTGCTTCTATTTTTACTTTTTTAATATTTTTACTTTCAGGATGTCTTGACAAGTGGCTTTCTAAAGTATGCTCAATAACGCCCTGCTCCACTCTGGAAATATTCCCAACCCGCACGACCATCAAACCCTCCTTACTCAACTTCTCCGTCAGCAAATCAACTGCCGCATTACTTGGCGCACAAACCAAAACTGTGTTTTCTACCTTAGTCAGTTGCTTAATCCCCTGCACCAGTGTCGTCGTTTTTCCCGTTCCCGGCGGCCCGTGAATAACAGCAATATCCCGTTCTAATAAAATCTGATTGACGGCTTTATTTTGGGATGGATTTAGTTGAGGCAGTTCTACAGAGAAGGAAGCCGTTTTTTGCAGCGGGGATTGTTGGCCCAGTAAAATATCCCGCAGGTCTGCCAGGCGATTATTTTGAGCGGATTCCAATTCCTTCAATGCCCGTTCCATTTCAAGGTAAGTCCGTTCATCAAATAATAAGTCCACACCCGTTTCTCCCTGATTCAACCATTCCGGCAAATCCTTGGAATTTAAAATGATGCGCATTTTATTTTTATCGACAAATTTGATAATGCCGGATTTTTCAGGTTGCCATGCTTCTTTTTTTAAGGTAAAAAATTGCACCATTTTCCCTGCCCGAAATTGGGAGGGTCCCTCCTTGGTGCGCTCCACTTCTACAAAGGCTCGTTCGCCCAGACCATAACCCGACTTGATCACTTGCACCGGATACCAGGTCATTCCTTTTTTTCTTCGCTCATCTATGGTCAGCGTTTGCATCAAAGCACGATGCTGCTCAAAGTCTTCTTCTTTTTCCTTTTTAAGTAGGTGTTTTAGGTTTTCTATATGCGCTTTTATGCTTTTGTCCATGCAGCAAAACTAAGGAATGAATTTTAGTTCGTACTTTTAAGTTTTAATTTTTATAAAATCATTTAATAACCCCTTAAGTTAGTGTACCTTTAACACTAAATCATTTTCATGGAATTACATCAACAACGAA
>JAHDCK010000450.1 GCA_020629915.1 Saprospiraceae bacterium | reverse complement strand
TGGGCTATCCTATTCTACTTGTTTTTAATATTGGCTTTATTGTTTTTTGGTGTGTTTTGCGCAAATGGAATTTTCTAATTTCCCTGTTTTGCATTTTACTAGGATGGGGACATGTGAAAAGTATTTATGGGTTTAATTTTTCTAACCTGCCCTTTCAGTAGATTATTTTTTATATTAAAATAATCAAATTTAGCATCTCCACTATTGATCAATACGCTACCATTTTCGGAATCATATCGCCCCATTTGGACATTGCAATAATAATAATTTCCACCCGGAAAAATATCTGTTTTTCCATCGTTATTCAGGTCAATAGCCAATGCGGTGTTGTAAGAAGTGAACTGCATATCCAAAGGCAATTCGCCTTTTGAAAAATTGCCTCCACCATTATTTATATATAAAGTATTTTCTAAGTGTGTGGCTTGAAAAACTTCGGCCTTGCTCGTTTTCTCTTTACCCAGCAATTCGGAAACAGAGGCTCTAGCAAAATCTTTCGCATAGAGAAATTGCTTCTTGAGTTTGGGAATTTGCTTTTGCATTTCCAGCATATTAGAAAAAGGCAATTCCCGATTTCCTATATAATAAGTTAGAATTTGTTCGGGAACGGAGTTGTCATCAAAGTCTTCATAGTACAACCGAACCGGGTGAGAAGTACTCGCTTTTACCCGGGCATTTTTACCGAGGTTCCCGGCGAAGATGTCCATGTCGCCATCTCCGTCAAAGTCACCTGTTGTGATAGAGTTCCACCACCCTGAGTTTTCATCAATATTTGTAATATGCAATTTTTCTTTATTATTAAATAAAATTTTAATGGGACTCCACTCCAACGCCAATACTAAATCCAAATATTTATCTCCATTTATATCTGCCCATTCGGCATCCCGAACAAAACCAATTTCGCTTAATTCCGGACACCATTTTTCTGTGGCGTCAGAGAAATTTCCCATACCATCATTTTCCAAAATATAGCTTTTGGGAATTGCGCCGTAGCTCCGTGGCACGGCACGGCCACCCAGAAAAATATCCAAATCTCCGTCTTGATCTATATCATTTAATTTTATACAAGAAGCCGTAATATTTATTTTCTCAAAAGCGGTTTCCTCCCTTTTGAGTTGTCCGTTTTCATTTCTGTAAAGGAGTGGCCGGGTGTAAGGACTACTGAGTTTGTATTCATTCCCACCTGTCGCAATGAGTAAATCCTGATCCTTGTCGCCATCTACATCCGCAAATATCGCATCCACTTCCTCGTAGATGGAATCCTTTGGGCTTCCGATGAGTGGCTGTGTCTCAAAAGTCCCATTGTTATTTTGAATATATAATTTGTGTTGTTTTCGCTTGGAAGAACCAATAAAAAAATCTTCCAATCCATCGCCATTCACATCACCTACTGCCAATGCCGGACCTTCCGCTGAAGTGCTAAAAGGAATGAGAGGTTCCCGGTTAAATTCTACAAAAGGATTCTCTTTATGGATAAAATTTACATTTGTTTTTTCAGTTATATCTTCCAGTTCAAACGTTGGTTTTAGAATTTCAGAATTGTGTTTTGGCCAATCTTTTTTATAAGTAAAAATCAGAGAATCCTCTGAATTATATTTGATTTCTTCAAAAGTATTATCCGGCCAGATGAGTTTTACTGCTTGCAGATTTTCTTTTGGAATTAGAATTTCGTGGTACATACAAGACTGAAATCCCTTAGTAGGGGAGAAGGAATACCAAGCTGTTTTGTCCTTGGAGGTCGTAACGATTTGGCTGCCTACGGCGAAGGGATTTTGTTCTGATCCGTTTAAAATAATTCTAACAGATTTTTTGTTAGAATTATTTTCATATATAAATGCTTTTTGATTGATGTTATTGGTTACTACATCATAATCTCCGTCATTATCGAAATCTGCAAAGGCCGCACTATTGGAATAACTTACCTCATGGCCAGCGATTTGATTTTTTAAATCTTCAAATTCAAGGCTTGAGTTTCCCTTGTAAAATTTATTATACAATTTTATTTCAGGTATTTTTTCCAGGGCAGTGAGGTCTTGTTTTTCCAGGTGATCAAATTGAATTTTGTATTGAATATCATTCCCGGAGATAAAATTTATATAATCAATATCGTTCATACGTTTGGGAATGCCGTTGGAAATGAAAAGATCTTTTTGTCCGTCCATATCCATGTCAAAGAACAGGGGAGACCAGGACCAATCCGTCGCATGGATATTGGCCAATGCCCCAATTTCTTTAAAGCTGCCATTGCCCTGATTGAGTTGGAGCGTGTTGCGGGCGTATTGGTGATTGTACCCATAGCCCAGTTTAAAATTAAAAATATCTAATGCGTCTTCGCCCTCGGATGTTTTTAAAATATAAGGATCTTCCGGCAACATATCTAAAGAAATTATATCCTGAAAACCATCATTATTAACATCGGCAATATCCACTCCCATTGAAAAGCGGCTGGTATGTTTTACCTGATCCGGGAGTTCATCTTTGAAAGTTCCATCCCCCTGATTGATGTAGAGGTAATCATTTTCGTGGAAGTCATTCCCTACATAAATATCCGGCCAACCATCGTTGTTGACATCGCCAAAAGCCAACCCAAGACCGTATCCTATCGCGCTGCTGTGGATACCACATTCCTTAGTAACCTCTGTAAATTTTGCGCCATCATTTCTGTATAATCTGTCTCCGGAGGTTTCGTGATAGGTATTTAAAAAGTCTGTACGCAATCCAAATGTACCGTTGTGATGCAGGGAGTGATTCATTAAAAACATATCTAAATCACCATCCAGATCATAATCAAAAAAACCAGCTTGTGTGCTCAGCCCCTGAAAGTCCAGGCCATACTCGGCTGATTTTTCTTCATAAACCGGGTGGTTGTTTTTATCTAATTTTATAAAAACAAATAATTTATTTGTGCAATCCAAACTGCGAAACTTTCCCACCTGAGAAAGATATATATCTAAAAATCCATCATTATTAATATCTGCAAGAGTGACTCCATTGGTCCAACTGTTTGGCCCGCCATCTACTATTGTATTTATTTCTTTAAAATTTAAATTTCCTTCATTGATATAAATTTTTTCCTTATTCAGATTAGAAGAAAAAACAATATCCGTTTTGCCATCTTTGTTCAAGTCACCAACTGCCACGCCTCCTCCATTATAATAATACATATAATTAAAAATATTCAAATCCAGATTAATGGGTAAGTCATTAGAAAAATGAATATTGGTTTTTTCAGATTGCAGCAGGGAGAAAAGTGGTGCAGGCTGCACTGTTTTTTTGCAGGAGGCAGTCACCACAAGTAGAAATAATGTAAGTATTTTAAATATATATTTCACTATATTTTAAAATTATTTTTCAAAAATGAGCTAAGCAATTAATCAAAATAAATCACCTAATAATTTGTCATCTCGAACGAAGTGCCTCCCATCCGCTAGCGGTTTCTTCACTTAAAAG
>JAHDCK010000449.1 GCA_020629915.1 Saprospiraceae bacterium | reverse complement strand
CCGCTTTTGGGTTCAATCTTAAATCCCTCCTGTTTTGGACTTTCTTTAATCTGATGGAGCGAATCAATTTTCAACTCTCCCTTTGGAGCTTCATCAGGAGTAATTTCACCCGATAAAATTTTATAGGCTTTCTCAAAATCCGGAATTCCATACCCCAATTCATTGTCGGGTTTAGCGGATTGGCTACCACTTTGTTCTAGTGCCCTTTTAATTTCTTCATTAGTTGCATCGGGGAAAGCCGACCAAAGAGAGGTGACCATCCCGGCCATAATTGGTGCGGCAAAAGATGTACCGCTGCTGGTTCGGGTATCGTAAGTATACAATGAAGCCACAGCTGAGGATTGGCCCATTGCGGATACATTCGGTTTTACCCTTCCATCTGCCGTAGGCCCAAAAGAACTAAATCCTGCCTTAGAGCCATCGCTCCTCACTGCTCCAACCGAAATCGCATTGACGGCATCCGCAGGCGCGCCCACATACTTCCATCCCCCATTTCCGGAATTCCCTGCACTTACGACGACTATCATACCCTTTTCAAAAGCAATATCGGCAGCTAAGGTCGCCCGGGAAACCTTTCCATTCATATCGTCATAAGTATAATTCATTGATTTGTAGTTGAAAGTCGTATATCCTAAAGACGTATTGATTAAATCTACACCCATGCTATCTGCCCGTTCTGCAGCCGCTACCCAATTATCTTCCTCTATACGGGTTTCCGAGCGGGTATCTTCTGTTTTAAAACATATATAAGAAGCTTCCGGAGCTGTACCAACCATTAAGCCGGGCAGATTAGCAGCCATGGTGGATAAAACTTCTGAACCGTGGGAACTGGATTCATAAGGATGATCGTCCATATCCACAAAATCATAACCAGGCAATAATTTATTTTCTGCGCGCAAACTATCGAAGAAAGGCATAATGTCCACATTTGTAAATCCTCCATCCAATACTGCTACGAGTTTTCCTTCCCCCTGATGTCCTTTTTTATGTAGAACATCTCCCTTGAGCATTTGTATTTGGTGGGTGGCCATGCCGTGGTGGTCGTCAATTCTTGGATAATCCTGAACAGTATCCCGATCTGTTTTTCCTACTTTCAGGCGAATGCGTTTTTCTTTATGCTTACTGACAGGTTCTGTTTTAGAAACAAAAGGCAGTGCTTTGATTTTATCCAAAGTGATGGAATCTGCCATTACGACTACAGAGTTAAACCATTTGGAAACGACATATTGCTTGGCTCCGGTTTCGCGGATTTGCTTCAGGTAATTCGGATCGACCGGAAGGTCCCGTTCCTCTATGGCAATATTGTATTTTTCTCTTTTTTCCAATGCCCTTGGGGACAAAAACGCCTCTGGTTTATCCAGGGTGAAGGGCGTATTTTTTTTATCAGATAACTGAATCCAGTGTTTATCGAGCTGTGCTTCTTTGTTTTGACCAAAAACAAAAACGGGAATTACAAATAAAACCAAAAGCCAAATTCGCATGACAATATTTTTTATAAAAAATTAAAAATTATAACCAATAATTTAAGGTAGGAAGTACAAATAGTTGAGATGTCTGATTTTAAAAACGAATTTACTCTAAATTAGTTGTAATCTATCGCTCTCATTTCTAAAATATATCCTTTTTCAGCTTTTTCTTCCCAGGGCATACCAATACAATCTCCCGGATTTCCGCCACATTGAGTATCCAAAATAATTTGTTCTTTGTAAATTAATCCAACCCCTTTAGCATATCGCTCTCTGGAATATCGGCGTTCTACCAGGTTATCTTCATCCACTTGCAAAACAGTCATCACATTATTAAAAGCCAATCCTTCCAAAAAGATGGAATCATCTACTGCGAGAATTTCATACGTCCAGTTTTTAAACATTTCAATGGACTCTCCAGCTACGAAAATTTTTATAGTCGGGTCAATATGTGCGGTTCCATCCCATGATTTCCCTTCCTCAACGGGAAAAGAAAGGTTTACAAAACGCAAATTATTTTCCAGTCGTTCAGCAGTTGTTTCAGTATTAAATGCTGCAACAATATCATGGATTTGCCAGTCTTCACCCGGATTTTTTCGGTATCGCTCAATGCGATAACCCAAGCGGTTTTGATTATCGCGAATGGTATCTACTATTTCCTCCCTGAGTTCAAAAGAGGACTCGATGGTTATTCCCTCACTTTCATCATATTGCAGAGAATCAACCTGGTAAGTAATGTATTTTCCAATTTCAAGGGGATAGAAATCATAGCCAAAACCGGAGCGATCGGGTGTTTCAATCACTGGGTCTCGTTCACAACTCGTAAAAATAAGGATAGAAAAAGAAAATAAAACGATAAGTTTATTCATTGGATAGAATTTTTCGACAAGATTTTTTAGTATTTACGCAAAAATACACAGATAGATACATCTAATATTGTCTTTTTAAAAAAATAGCGGGGATTTTACAATACAAATTCAACGATCCTGCCAAAGATTTTGGTGTTTGCATTGATTATAAATACAAATCTTATATTTGGTGTAAAAATTGAAGGATTTTTAGCGTTTAAAAGTTTAAATAAAAAATATGGATTGGTTAAAGGAAGAAAATGTACGCAACCTAGGGAATCTCGAATTACTTGCTAACCAGGTTGTGGAAGGATTTATTATTGGCTTACACAAAAGTCCTTTTCATGGTTTTTCGGTAGAATTTGCGGAGCATCGGTTATACAACCCCGGCGAATCTACCAAAAATATGGATTGGAAAGTATATGCACGAACGGAGAAATTATTTATAAAAAGATTTGAAGAAGAAACTAATCTTCGATGTCAAATTGTAATTGATGCTTCCTCTTCCATGTATTTTCCGGAGCCTGATAAAAAGAAAAATAATTATACGAATAAATTGCGTTTTAGCGCACTCGCCAGCGCTGCTTTAATGAATCTCCTGAAAAAACAACGGGATGCTTTTGGCGTAAGTATTTTTGATTCGGAAGTGCGGGAACACACCCGCTGCAAATCCAGTACGTCGCATTACCGCTTGCTCCTCACCCACCTCGACAAACTAATCGTCAATCCTGAAAGAAATAAAACAACCGCTGCCGCCAGAGCTTTACATCAAATTGCAGATAGCATACATAAGCGTTCTTTAGTTATGATTTTCAGTGATATGTTTGAGCAGGTGGAAAACCCGGAATCCCTTTTTGCTGCCCTCCAACACCTTAAACACAACAAACACGAGGTGGTTCTTTTTCACGTCGTAGACAAATCCAAGGAATTGGATTTTGAATTTGAAAACCGCCCCTATCTTTTCATTGATATGGAAACTGGTGAAAAAGTGCGGCTCCAATCCAATCAGGTAAAAGAGTATTATGTAAAGCGCATCAACGAAATAAAAGAAGACTTAAAAATGAAATGCCTTCAATATCGAATTGATTTTGTAGAGGCAGACATCAACGAAGGCTTCCGCCCTATCTTACAATCCTACCT
>JAHDCK010000448.1 GCA_020629915.1 Saprospiraceae bacterium | reverse complement strand
CCAGGGCAGGAAGTGCCTCCATCAGGTGGGTGACATCCCGGGTGAGGGCGGCGAGATCCCGAAGCTGATGCACGAGTTGAGGAATGGCCGTGTTGAGGTTGGCATTCAGGGCATCCCGCACGAGTGCGGTCAGGGGAGGAAGCGTTTGGATTTCGCTGGCTTTTTTTTGTATGAAATTCGTTGCCGCATTTTCTACGGTGTTGCCCCACATCCCCGCTTCGATGATGCGAATCGCAAAACCCGGTTTCCATTTTAGTTTCCAATTCTCTTTAAAAGCACCCTGAGCCAGCCTCGATCCTTTTCGTCTTTCTCCCCAGGGGATATTTAATATATTTAAACGATGTAATAACTGACTGGCGCGCAACTGCGTCGGTTTTCGCAAGTCCAATTCCTTGGTTTTGTCCGGTTCGATGACATCGAAATCTTTTTTAAGGTAAGCGGATTTTATCTGTTTCATTAAATCCGCCTGCAAGGGAATCATCGGAATCTCCTCCGGCACTTTACCCATTTTATCTCCAATGATTAATTTTTTTTCAATCAACTCCATCGGACTTTCGTAACCACTGCAAAAAATACTCACAGCCGATTCCCGCAATTCCTGAATCCCCGGCAGCGGCAACAACCGAAGCGAAGCCAGCGTCTCCGCCAGTCGCACCGCCTCAATAATATGCGCCGATGATCCGTCCAAATCTTCCCCCCGAAACAGCCGGGCGACTTTACTCATCCAGCGCACCACCACGTTTTTCCTTTTAGAAAAAAGCATCTCGTACCAGGCCGGTGAAATCACGCCCGCACCGTACCCACTCATGGTAGAAAGCCGCTCATAAGTCCAGGGTACCCAGGTAGATTGGGTCTTGATTTTCTTGATGCCTTTCAGCAGGGCTTTGTCATTTTTGATAGGGAATTTTTTCAAATCCGCCAGCGCAGGCCCGTGCCAGGCTCCGCAGACCACCGCAATTTTTTCCTTTTTTTCTTTTTGTGCTTTGCGGATACTCTCCCGCATAAACGCTTCCCGTTGGAGGCTGCGGCGGGTTTCCCGGTGTTCGGCATCTTCCCGGAGGGCGGTCATCATTTCCAGGATAGAATCAAAAACATCCGATTCGTTATCGCTGTGTTCAAAGGTCACTTCCCACCACCGTTCGCTGTCTTCATAACCTGCGAGGAAGGCCATCATGCCCATTGGATCGAGGCGGGTTTTATCATTTTCTTCTTTAGAAATTTTGGGTTCCGGCTCAAAGTTCAGTTGCTGCTGATTGGGATCGGCGACGGTGGGTTCCGGTATTTTATCCAAGGCAAAATGAATGGACTGCGGCAAATCCATAAAGCGGATTTCGATTTCTTTTTTAAGGCCGTATTGGATGGCCTGCCACTCCGGGGAGAAATGCGCAAAGGGAAAATAAGCCGCCTGAGTGAGTTCCTTCGGATTGTAAACGAGCAGGGCGACGGGTGGAGTTAGTTTTTCATTGGCGACGTGTTCGATGAGTTTGTCCGCATCCGGCGGTCCTTCGATGAGGAGGCAATCCGGTTCGTATTCCCGAAGCGCATTGACGAGGCTTTTAGCAGAACCAGGGCCGTGGTGTCGGATGCCGAATATTTTTATCATTTATATTTTTGGTTCTTATTAGAATTTTTTATAAAATAGGGAAGGCAAGATAGGGGATATTTTTTATTAAAACAGAGTGCTTGTTGTTGCATTTATCAAAACCTCGCTATGCTCGGCTTTAACAAATGTAGAAGTGTATTTTTAGAAAAGAAATTTCATTTGTTAAAGCCGAAAAGCAGTGGAGGTTTTGATAAATGGTCTTTCGCAGGATGTTTTTAATTAGGTTATAGGTATTATGAAAAAACTAAAAACAAGTAAATGAGGATTTTTGCATATATAATTTCAATATTTTTTATAACCTCTTGCGGGGTTCCACGAGATATTACAAAAACAAAGAATTGCGATGAACTGCTCCAATTTCTCAGGAAAAATGTAGTCCATGATGCTTACGCAAAGTTTCATTTACACGAGAAATGTAAAAGTACCATACCAGAAATATTTTACTTTTTTGAAAAACTCCAATTTTGTGATGATGTACCTGTTTCCGAATTGGATTTTTTGTTTAAACACCACTTGCATAGCAGTATTTCTATTTTTCCAAAAAAGAAGGATTTGTTAATATTTGGAAATAGAGAGGGCGTTTTGAGTTTCTCTTTTTATAAATCACCAAAATTAAAGGTGAAAAATGGTGGTATTCAGCAACATGAGCAACAAGTTTATAAGAAATATTCAATAAGATTTCATTCTGAATAGACGTGGATAGTTCATCCAATATTCAAAGTATTATTATGAGTACAATTCTCCTCCGTATCAAAAGTCCCAAAATCCACTAAAACTTTCAGGAAAGTAAAAAGCAAAATAATGCGAACCAAAAAATGTTTCTTACCTTCACATTTCAAAAGTAAATTATAAAACAATTTTAAAAATAATATAATAATTATTACAAAAATGGATTTATTCGAAAAACTCAAAAATAACAGAGGTCCGCTCGGCAAATACGCAGATGTGGCGGAAGGCTATTATACCTTTCCCAAGCTAGAAGGGAAATTGGGGAACAGAATGCTATTCAAAGGGAAAGAAACCATCGTTTGGAGTGTGAATAACTATCTCGGACTCGCTGAAACAGAGGAAGTTCGGCAGGTAGATGCTCAATCTTCTGCGGATTGGGGACTGGCTTATCCGATGGGTTCCAGAATGATGTCCGGGAATACGGATAAACACGATTACCTCGAAGCGCAACTCAGCGAATTTGTTCAAAAAGAAGCGTCTATCCTCCTGAATTTTGGCTATCAAGGCATTATGTCGGCAATTGATGCGCTGCTCACTCGTCAGGATATTGTCATTTATGACTCGGAAAGTCATGCTTGTATCGTGGATGGCGTGCGCTTGCACATGGGTAGAAGAATGGTTTTCCCGCATAATGACATCGACGCTCTGGAAACCAACCTGAAAAGAGCGACTAAATTGCTGGAAGGAACGGACGGAGCTATCCTCGTTATTTCCGAGGGCGTTTTCGGGATGCGCGGCGACCAGGGTAAACTGAAAGAAATTGTAGAATTGAAGAAAAAATACCAATTCCGCCTGATGGTGGACGATGCACACGGATTCGGAACGCTGGGTAAAACGGGATACGGAACCGGAGAGGAGCAAGGTGTTCAGGATGAAATTGATGTTTACTTCGCTACTTTCGCCAAATCTATGGCCGGAATCGGAGCATTTATTTCCAGCGACAAACAAGTTGTAGAATATTTAAAATACAACACGCGTTCCCAGGTTTTTGCCAAGTCCTTGCCGATGACTTTTGTATTGGGTATGACCAAGCGACTGGAGATGTTGAGAACCAATCCCGAATACAAAAACAAACTCTGGCGCAATGTCAACGCCCTTCAAAAGGGATTGAAAGATGCCGGATTTGATATTGGGAATACCAATAGTTGTGTAA
>JAHDCK010000447.1 GCA_020629915.1 Saprospiraceae bacterium | reverse complement strand
GGCGATCAGAAATGCTCTGGTCGCCTTTTTTGTTTTACACAAAGAGGAATACCATTTCCTGGTTAGAAAGCCCTTTTCTGACTATGGATTAATTGCTTAGTCCCAAAAACTGCTTCTTTTATCCATTTTTTTATTTCTATACAACTATTTCCCTTAAAATAGAATCTCTACTAATGGAAGCCAACCAAAGTTATCTTACTTAAAAAAAGAGTTAATTAAACTTTAACATTAATTAACCCAAATAAAATGATAGTAATGCTATCATTTTAAGTAAAAAACCTTTATTTTTGTGTTAAGAAACTAATTCACAGGAGTTGTATTACTCCGTAGCACACAATTTTATTAAAATATGGGTTTTTGTATCCAAATAACGGTAAATGAAAAACTCTACCTGAAAAATCCTCAGGAAACAAAACTGGGGAAAAAGATCATCGAACACAGCATTTTGATGATCGATAAAATGGGGATAGAGTGTTTCAATTTTAAAAAACTTGCTGAGGAAATTCAATGCACCGAAGCTTCGGTTTACCGTTATTTTGAAAATAAAAATTACCTCCTGATGTACCTCGTCACCTGGTATTGGGAGTGGATAAAATTCCAAATAGAATTTCGTACCACGAACATGCCCGACCCGCGAGCCAAACTCAGGGTAATCATAGCTATTTTGGTCGAATCATCCCTCGCCAATGAAATCATTGAGTACGTGGATGAAAGCGCACTGCACCGCATTGTCATCACCGAGTCTGCAAAGACTTACCGAACCAAGAAGGTGCAGGACCACAACGAAGAAGGATTTTATTTTCATTATAAAAGCCTTTGCCGTAAAATATCAGACATCATTTTGGAAATCAATCCAAAATATTGCTACCCCAGAGCCTTAGCTGGCAATCTGGTGGAAACAGCCTTGTTGCAGGTATTTTACGCCCGTAATTTGCCCTCTTTATCCGATGTAAGCTCCGGAAAAGATGTGCTTTGTCAGGTGAAAACCTTTCTTTATCACATCGCTTTCAGCTTACTGGATGAGAAGGCAGTATTTCAAAACACTGTAAACTGTTCAACAAATGGAAGGAACAATAAATAAACTGACCGTTGAGGATATGATCGCCCAGGTTTCTCCAAATCTGCGCATTTTCTCCCAACACCTGACGCGTAACATGGATGACGCTAAGGATTTATATCAGGAAACAATGGTTAAAATCGTCCGAAATTTTGAAAAATTTCAGGAGGGAACCAATGCCAAAGCCTGGAGTATCACTGTTATGCGGAATGTATTTATCAATCGGTATCGCAAGAAAAAACGGGCGAATACCGTATTTGATAGTACACCGGAAAATTTTTACCTGAATTCTAACCAATTGAGTATTGCCAACGAAGGGGAATCCTCGCTGGAATTTGATGAAGTCATGATTGAAATTGACAAACTCAAGCCAGACCTGAAAACGCCCTTCCTCATGCATTACCAGGGATTCAAGTATCAGGAAATTGCGGATTTTATGCAACTGCCGCTGGGGACAGTAAAGAGTAAAATCTTCTACGCCCGGAAACAATTGCAGGCATCACTGCAACATCTGGCTCCGCCAACGAAATAAAGGAATGAAAAAAGCCTTCACTGAATATTCAGCGAAGGCTTTTTTTGTATTATAAAAATTAAAATCAGGTTGTGACTTAAAGTCGCAACCTGACCATGCACAGTTTATACTACCTTGTCCGCACAACTGGAACTGGCAAAAGCGTCCGGCTTGGCCTTGAACTCGAATCCCATTCCCAGGATGTAGCCCATCGCTTCGCGCAGGGCGACGTTGGACTTGAAGTGAGGATCAGTATTGATGTCGGCGTGAACTTCCAGGGCGACATTGTACTTGTCGAGGATGTCACAAAGGGCATAAGCCACTTCTACGGACTTTCCTACTTCGAGAATCATTCGTTCGCGCAGGCTCATTTTTTTAGTTTCCTTGTAATTTAGGATGTACATGAACCCACCCTTCTTTTCACGCAGGAATACGATTACACAGGCAAACTCCACGATGGAGCCACGTACCTGAGAGTCGGTTCCGATGCAGACCTTCATCTGATGTCCCTGAGCGATTTCACGCTTTAGAGTATCTTCCACGGCCTGCTTGATTGGCAGTTCGATTTTCTGACCGTTTAGTCTTCGCCAGCTCATGATGCAGATATTTTGTTGGGTTTAAAAATAGGGAAATAAAAATGGGTTTTGTAAAATAGATTGTTATGGAATTGTAAATTCCGAAATCAATCATAAAACAAAACTTTATTTCCTTTGACGGTATTTGAACGTATGGAAGTGTGGAAAAAGTTCCGTTAGGTGTTTTTTTGATGGTTTTTGGGGAGGATGGGACCAGATAGAATAAATCCTTGTTTTGAGTATAAAATATTTTAACATGAAATTATTTAGACCAGTTAATCAGGCTGAGTTAGATTTGATTCAGGCAAGCGGTATGAAAGCTTTTCCCCCCAGATTGCCGGAGCAGCCTATTTTTTATCCGGTATTGAATCAGTCTTATGCGGAGCAAATTACTAGAGAGTGGAATGTTCCAACTTACGGTGTTGGGTACGTTTTGTGTTTTGAAGTTACCGATGATTTTATTAAAAAATATCCGGTTCAGAAAGTAGGAGGGGATTTGCATGTGGAGTTGTGGATTCCTGCAGAAAAGTTGGATGAAATGAATAAGAACATTATTGGTGAAATTGAGGTGATTTCAAAGTTTCAATAATTTTAGAACAAATTGCTAATCTGAAAAAAGACTGTATTTTAAATATGGTCTTTTTTGTTTTAACTTTAAGTAAAAAATGGTACTATGAAAAAGCTCCTCCTGATCGCCTTTCTTTTTTGCGTAGGTTTTGCTCAGGCGCAAAAAGAATTTCCCATCAATAGCAGCACGACCTTTAAAGACGGCGATGGAAATATCATTCCATTTGAAACTTTCCTGCAATGGACTTCGGGGACGGATTATATTATGAATCCCGTTTTTGATGAAAATGACAACATAAAAGAAGTTGTTATATTGAAAAAATCGACATTGATAAGGAATGAGCATTATACACCCACCAGCCGAAATGCCCGACCAGCTCCGCCACCGATGCCGACGACAACCAGAACAGTCACCTCCTCAACAACGGGTCGAACGTCCTACTGGCAGGGAAAATTTGCACCGCCATTTAGTGGGTCAGATATCAATGGAAAGTTTTATGACTCCAACAGCTTGATGGGAAAAGTTGTCGTATTGAAGTTTTGGTTTATTCATTGTCCACCTTGCATAGAGGAATTTCCTATGTTAAATGATTTAGTTTATCAGTATGAACAAAGCGGTGTCGTGTTCCTGGGGATAGCATTGGATTATGAGGATGCCCTGGAAAAATTTCTAACAAAAAGAGATTTTAAATATATTATTATTCCTGGTGGAGAAATGATTAAGGAGGATTTCAATGTTGTTGGGTATCCTACGCATGTGGTTATTGGAAAAGATGGCC
>JAHDCK010000446.1 GCA_020629915.1 Saprospiraceae bacterium | reverse complement strand
GACACCTGCTTTTATTCCATTGTACAATAATTCAATATTCCAATATTCCAATATTTTTTATTGTACTATTGTACCATTGTACCATTGTACTATTGTACCATTGTACCATTGTACTATTGTACCATTGTATCAAAGATTATATTTAAAATGCAAATACAAATCATGTTCCCGGAGTTTATTCAAACTGTATTCCCATTGGATAACCACGTTTTGGTAAAATACAAAATCTAATCCAATTCCGCCACCCCATTGCCAGTCATTCACTAATGGATTATTTTCAAAATAAAATTTATCCCAAACATATCCCACATCATTATTAATTACAGCATATATTTTTAATGGCAATACTTTAAATGCTCCTATGGGCATATATTTACTAAAATCAAATTCTTTGTTAATAATTTCATAATGCAAACTTGATTTCTGAAAAACATAATGCTGTCCATCTAATACGTAATATTCATATCCGCGCAGATAAGTTTCCTCGTAACCCAAGGCGCGGTTTTGATAATAAGATGGTCGGTTGTTTAAAATATTCCATAGTCCTTGCTGAATCAAAGATACATGAAATTTATTATTTAATTTAAAATGTTTAGCAAATCTAATTTCTGAGGACAATTGATTTCGATCATCGAAAATGCCTAAACCTTCTTTTTTCACCAAGGCGGAAATTCGGAATCCCTCTTTCGGGTAAGGGCGAAAATCTCTTTTATCCCAATTAAAATTATATTTTAAAGAAAAAAATTGTTGCCGGGTTTGTGCCTTTAAAAAGTAATTTGAATTCCGGGCAAGGATTTCTTCATGGATGTTATTATCTGCATATTCTACAAAAAATTCGTGCTGTAATAATAACTCCGGTCGAAAAATCAAACTCAGTCCTGCGCGCTTTCTCGTCAATAAAACTTCATCATTATATCGAAAAAAATCCAGTTTGTTTTCTGCCGTCCGAAGATTTAATTCCTTATTGGTAGAATAAAAAACATGACCGCCAATGCCCAGCGTTTGTTTTTTATTAAAAAATGGCAAGCGGTATTCCAGCTCGTATTTCGGCGTATAACCAAACTGCAACTTGAGTTTCCACAAGTCATTTCTCCCGGTGAGATTTCGATGATAAAGCCGCATTCCATAATTCACCCGTTTGAAAGATCGCTCCTGTTCCACCCACCATACATTAAAATTTCGATCCGCCAATTCAAATATAGGAATAGGTAATATATACCAATCTTCTGTTACCTTTATCAAAACGTTCACCTGCTTTCCATTCCATTTTGAAATATTGAGTTCTACCTGATTAAACAATCCCGTATTGAGCAGTAGTAATTTATTGCGTTGGAGGCGAGGCATCAAATCCGTCATTGACATAGAATCTCCCAAAGAAAAATCCAATTCGCGGAGGATAATTTTGTCTTTTGTTTTTTTGTTGCCTTCAATTTGAATCTCCTGAATGACAACAGATCCTGTAGTTTGGCCCTGAACGATCCAACTCAACAGAAAAAATAACCCAAACCAAATGACTTTTTTCATCTGTTTCACAAGGTAGGGTTTTCTGGTGTGGTGAAATATTTTTCTACAAAAAAATGCCCCAAAGGAACAAAATGGATCATCTCCATGGGCACCGTTCCTTCAGGGCTAAATTTTCAACAAAATAATTCTAAATGGCTGGGGGAATATTTTTATAAAATTATATATTTAAATAATTCAGTAATCCATCATAGTTGTCGCGGAGAGTATCGTAAATATCTGATTCACTAAAATCTCCCTTAATCCGATATTCAAACCGCTCCAAAGTGGCCTTTACTCGAGATGGATTTTGGACATTTAATTTGAGTGTCACTTCCAGTTGGGTAGAATTTGGATTAGAGGTGATATACGCACTTAGCAAGGCCGCATTTTCGGACTCTACCAGACGGGCAATTTCCGCCATAGAATAGTCTGTGCGGTTCACTTCCAGCACCAAAATACTTCCCGGGTCTGTGAAAGAGGAGGAATTGGCAAAATAATACAGCAAACTTTCTTGCGTGATCAATCCCAAATAATTGTCCTCTTCATCTACGACGGGAACGACCGTGAGATTGCTGTTGGCCATCATTTTCAGCACCTCGTAAAGGTGATCGGATGCCGAGGCAAACGGCCCGGAAAGGGTCAGGGGATAAGCTCCAATTGGCTCATCCGGATTATTAAAATTGATAATATCTTCTTCGGAAATCAGGCCCAGCAATTGTCGGTTATTGACGATGGGCAGGTGTCTCAAATGAAAATCCTGCATCCAGGTCAGGGCTTTTTGGCCTGTATCTGAGGTTTTTAGGGGCGGTACGATTAATGATATGAGTTCTTTTGCTATCATGAATGATGTTTTTGTATGGGGGTAGTTTGAGAAATAGATGCGGTGCTTTCTCGTGTGTTGTTTTCTCTCGTGTTTTTTTTAAAAAAGAAGCAGGGGATCTTCTTTCTTTCTCTTTATAAACGAAAGTTACATAAAATTGGTTGCCAGCGAAAGGCCTAAGAATTTGTTAAAATGTGACAACAAAAAACATATCTAAGGCTAACTCCTTAGAAATCAAAATTTTATCTTGTCACACTTCAATTTTAAAGTCATTTAAATTATTTCAAATTGGGACAAGATTTTTGCAACATGACATATTTGTGACTAATCCCCCCGCAGGTCGGTCAGGAATGCCTCGAGGTGTTGATTGAAAATCTCCGGATACTCCATCATAGGTGCATGGCCACATTGTTCTACAAAAACCAACTTTGAATTTTCGATGAGTTCATTGAATTTTTCGCCAACGAAGGCCGGAGTGATGGTATCCTCTCTCCCCCAAATCAGTAATGTAGGAACCTGAATTTGATGCAGTTTATCGCCGAGATTGTGGCGAACGGCAGATTTGGCAGTAGCGACTACCCGAATGGCTTTATTTCTATCATTGACAATATCATAAACTTCGTCCACTAGTTCTTTGGTAGCTGTTTCGGGATGAAAAAAGGTCTGTTGGGTTCTTGTTTTAATAAATTCGTAGTTACCTCGCTTAGGGAAGGAAGACCCAAAGGCACTTTCAAAGAGGCCGGAGCTACCTGTCAGGATAACCGATTTCACTTTTTCGGGATAATCGAGGACGTATAACAGGGCCATGTGTCCGCCAAGAGAGTTGCCCAGAACGTTTAGATTTTCAAAACCTTTTTCTTCTACAAATTCGTGGACGTGTTCTACCAATCCGGTAACAGATACCTCGCGGATAGGCATTTCAAAAATAGGCAGCATAGGTACTACCACGTTATAATTTTTTGAAAAATGCTGGACGATGCCTTTAAAATTGCTTAGTGCTCCAAAAAGACCGTGAAGTAATAACAGGGTTTCCTGGTCGTTACTTCCCGTTTGAAGGAATCTGTATTTTCCTTCTTCCCGTATTTCGTAATCCATTTTATAGGTTTATTATTAATTCCGCTACTTCTTGTCCTCCATTCAGTCTGCAAAAATAACAGATTTTTTCAGGATAA
>JAHDCK010000445.1 GCA_020629915.1 Saprospiraceae bacterium | reverse complement strand
GATTTTATGGGGACGAGGCTACGCCCCTTTGGAATTTTTGTGAAACATTTTTCTACAAATGGGGTCGGTGCGCTGCACCTTTTTTTGCTTATGTCAATCTATAGGATTCCTCGATGCTTCTTGCATCGGAGAGGTAATTTCTGAGTTTATCCCCCTGACAAAAATATAGGGCAGAGTTGGAACATTTGACCTGTAGCCATGATTTGCCTAATCCTTTTTCCTCCGCTTAGGCTTCTCCCAAATAATCTCCGTGTTCTCAAAAGGAACAATCCATTCCGAAGGCGTCCAAAAACCTTCCTCAAATTGCGTTAAGTCCTGATCAAAAAAAGTGTATTCCTGATATTTTCTGCCGTTGAGTTTGCAGCGGATTTCTGCGCGCACGGATACATTTTTATGGCCTTTTTTGATATATTCTTTTTTTAAAAAATGAGCGTATTGCAAAATCATATCCGGATGGGTGAGCATTTTCCGGCGTTGTCGTTTTGAAATATAATCCCGGTAATTTACCCGCCACTCTTTATTTGTATCTAAATCTTTAACATAAAAATTTCCCACACCTGTCTTGCCTCGTAGCATCATGCGCCAGGCGTAGCGGTGACCGTCTTCCGTCCAGGCAACGTGGTTGGGGTAGAGGTGGTGGCGGAGTGGCATAGTGATATTGTAAATAATAAAAATTAAAATGCAAAAGGTGATGATTTTTTTAGAAAGGGGAGAAAAGGAATTTCCCGGCAATGCTGTATATCCACTATAGTTATATTTTTTAAAATAATTTAAAATCTTTCTCGGATAATCGGTATTAAAAAATAAGGAACTCAAGATGACAGACAAAAATGGGAAAACGCCAATTTGAAATATAAGTAAATTTAAAAAGTGAAAAGCAACAACCAGGAGAAATGCCCAGTGTCTTGATTTTTTATTAATTAGAAAAAATACTATAAAAAGGTCAAAAAACAAGCCGCCCCAACTCATAAACATTGCAAACCATTCCTGCTCCAATAAAGGCCCGATGACGAAATAATCCCGCTTGGCGTAGAGCCACATTTTAAGGGGAAACCCCTGAATCCAATCCATATTCATCTTGGCGATTCCACCAAAAAAATACACGATCCCCATACAAAATTGAAGCAGAAACAGAGACCAGTTGGCTACAAAATCCCGTTCGATGCCGGGGTCGCGCCAGGCATCGTAAGACCATTTGCGATGTAGTGGCATGAAAATGATGAGAAAGCAAAGGACGCAAAGTAAATAACCGTGATTGAGGTAGTAGGCTTTTTCCAAAAGGAAATAATAGGAAAAACCAAACGCATACAACGTCGCACTTATTCTATAATAAAAACCCGCAGCAATAAACAAACCTAACAAGGCTAAAACCCCGAAGAAAATGTAAATCCACGGTGATGGCAAAGGGCGTACCCATTCAAATCCCCAGTAGGTGAAGTTGAAAGCCGGAGCCAGAATATCCTCCGGGATTTTATCAATAAAAAAGATGGCAAAGACATCGGCAAACAAGAGAATCCCAAGGATGATCCGGAAGAACGCCAAAGCAGCGATGTCCACTTCCTTGAAGAGAAACTGCTGAAAGCGATTAAGCAACGGTTTCTATTTTTTTACCGATATAAACAACCTCCCCACCTTCAGCCAGAACCGTTTCTACATCAAAATTATCGCCTACGATTTCCATTAAACCATTAGACCCTTTCACCAGGAAAGGCACGCTCTTCCGATGCTTGTTGAGGATTTGCATGACCTCCTCAAACTGTTCGGCAGACTCTACATGGTACTCGTGTACTTCCGGATGATCCCTTGCAGCTTCCTGGAAATTGATGTAGTCATCCTGCTTGGAAATAATAGACAATTCCGAAGTATCAGCCTTAGAGGCCAGCTCCGTGGAGGATATCAATCGGTACGTTCCGTTCTCTCCAAAGGTGTCGCCAAATTTATCGCAGGCAAATTGATTGACATCGTTACTTCCTGTCATGGCCAGGAGATAACCCATATCCAGTAGTTCGTAATTTTCTTCCAAATCTTCAGAATAGACAGAGGACTGAATAACTTCCAATCCTTCTGCTTGTGCTTGTTTGATTTTCTCTTCGGAAGAATCCAATACCACGACATGGCGATTGTTGTCCTGTAAATATTTGGCCATCAGTCGGGCGGCTTTATGCGCACCAATGATTAAAATACCATCAGATTTTTCCATAGTTACACCAAGCATTCCGGCAATCATTCTGGCTGTTGTCGCATTGAGCAAAACGGTTCCGAGTACGATCATAAAAACCAGCGGCGTGATCATTTCTGCACCGGGGTAACCTTCCTGCGTGAGTTTGATTCCAAATAAAGAAGCAATACCCGCCGCTACGATTCCCCTGGGGCCGACCCAGGAGATAAATAATTTTTCATTAGTGGATAACTCACTGCCAATTGTACTTAGAAAAACAGCCAATGGGCGTAAAATGAAAACCACCACAGCAAAAAGCAGCGCCGCACTTCCACCCAGGAGTAATAATTGCTCCATTTCCATGTTGGCAGAAAGCAAAATAAACAAGGCGGCAATTAAAAGAACACTTAATGATTCTTTAAAATATAAAATTTCTTTTAAGTGTGGAACATTCAGATTGCCCAGTGCCATTCCCATGACAACGACGGTTAAGAGGCCGGACTCGTGTGCGAGTTCATCGGATAAAACAAAAACGCCCATAACTAGAGCCAGCGTAACGACGTTGAGCAGATAGTGAGGAATCCAATGATTTTTTATGGCGATGTATAAACCATAAGCGGCACTAAATCCCAAAGCAGTTCCTATGATTAAAATTTTAAAGAAAGAAGTTATGGCATGAATGGTAAACTCCTGTCCGTTTTCACCAGAGGTTATAAAATTATACACCAAAACCGCTACCAATGCTCCTACTGGATCAATTAAAATACCTTCCCATTTTAGAATGGTGGCTGTATTCCTCGTAAGCGGAACATTCCTGAGAATAGGCGCGATCACGGTCGGACCCGTTACGATAATCAGACCCGCAAACAGGAAGGAAATCGTCCAGTTCAGTCCCATGATATAGTGCGTGGCGATACCTGCACCGAAGAAAGTAACGGCGGAGCCCAGAGAGATTAATTTTATAATAGAACTCCCCACTCCTTTAAATTCTTTGCGGTTGAGGGTAAGTCCTCCTTCAAAAAGGATAATACCGATGGCCAGCGAAACGAAATAAAACAGCGTTTCTCCGGCAAATAAACCCCGGTAGCTTTTTTCATGGAAAAAATGCCCTTCGTCCGAGTGCGGATCGATTTCAGAGAATAAGGGATCGATAATTTTAAAACCAATAAAGTAATCGGCGATTGGGCCTACGAGAAGCCCAGTCAGAATGAGGGGTAGAATGGCAGGGATTCGGGTGCGCCACGCAATCCATTGTGCGGCTATACCCAATACGACGACTCCGGCAATTTCTAACATGAATAGCTGTTTGTTGAGTTGTTATAGAATGTTTTCAATTTAGACTTA
>JAHDCK010000444.1 GCA_020629915.1 Saprospiraceae bacterium | reverse complement strand
ATTAATGTACTATTCCTTAAAATCAACCCGCTTATGAGAACCATCACAAAAAGGTTTATTCCCGGACGCTCCACAACGGCATATCGCCACAGGAGGAAACTCCTTGGTATTTCCCTCCGCATCTGTCAGCATTGATTTGGATTTTACCAATAGCGGCCCATTGGGGACAACCTGTAATTCGGGAAGGGAAGCTGTTGGTTCTGCTTCTTTGCTTCCGTCATTTTTAAAAAAAGTCAATGCTCCCGACGGACAATTTTTTACCTGAGCAATGATTGCCTCTGTCGAAGCATTTTCAGGATTGATCCAGGGGCGTTCTTTGGGTTTAAAAACAGCGGGTAATTCTCTCGCACAGTTTCCGGCATGAATGCACTTGCCCGGTTGCCAGACGATAGTGACTTCTCCGTTGGTGTATTCTTTTCTAATATTTTTTTTGTCGCTCATATTTATTTTTTATATGATGAAACATTTATTAAGCATACTATTTAATCGGGTGGTCAATTTAAATCGACGAAAATTTCGAGGGTTTATTTTGTCACCCTAGCTTGATGTTTCCTGTCAGGCGTCTCGCCTGACGAAAACCTTTACTAGAATGCCTGGCAATATCCAAAATCTATTAGTCGGTTTAATTTGACCATCTGGTTACTTTCTAATGGAAAAATAATAAAAATTTTACAACTCCTTCTTCAACCAAATTCTCGTTTCCTTTGGATTGGGTTTGGGTTCTGTTTTTATAATATCAAAATTATTTTTTATAGAAAAAAGAAGCATATTTTTAAAGTGATTTTGAGTTTTAAAAGTCAAGGCAGAATAGCCCATTTTTTTTACCCTTTTTTCCATTTCATTAAGCAATAGTTGAGCGATGCCCAGTCTTCGATACTCGGGCAAAACACCACCGACCCAACTATAAAAACTCCCATCCTTTTCCCGTTCATATCCAGCCTTAAATCCCGCATTTTTTCCATTCACTTCTGCGATGAGGATCAGTTGTTGAACTTTGGCTAATCTTTCCTGATACAAAGACTTGGGGTAGGGGGTTTCAAATTCCCGGATTTGAGAAGCCAGAAAATAAAGTTCATCTGTATTTCCTGTCCGAATTTTAATTTTCATCCCGAAAAATATCGAATTTAGTCTGAAATCCTTTAAAAAATGATCTCTCTCAAAGGGTTATTTTTATCTTTGGGATGAATTTTAAAAGAAAAATATGAATATTGATAATTTAGTAGCCGTGAGTGGAATGCCCGGTATATTTGAGATGGTGGCCAATAAAAGCAATGGATTGGTACTAATGGATTTTTCAACGGGAAAAAAACGATTTGTTACCAGTAGAAAACACCAGTTTACCCCCCTGCAATCTATTTCCATTTATACCCTGACGGATACGGTCCCTCTGGATGAAGTGCTTCAAAAAATGCGGGATAAAAAAGAAGAAGTGCCAATTGTAAAAACGAGTTCACCCGCTGGTGAAGTTCGAGAGTATTTTTCCAAAATTTTACCAGAACACGATGATACCCAGGTTCATATCAGCGATATAAAAAAGCTGATAAAGTGGTTTAATTTTATGGAAGCACATAATTTGATGGATAGACCCAAAGAAGTTGAGGAAACAAATGATACTGAAGAGGTGACAAATGATGCCGAAAAGAAGTCAGAAGAGTAGATGTTTTAATTTTATAATGATAATTCTAATATGGAAACGATAGCTATACCTAAGCCCCTGCAAAGAAATTTTATTCCTAATGATTTTGTCGTAAAAGATTGGGATGGCCTAATGCCTTTTTATAAAAATTTGACCGAAAGAAATCTGGATACAGTCGAGCAATTGGAACAGTGGTTGCTGGATCGAAGTGAGTTGGATGCTGTAGTCGGAGAGGATTATCGCTGGAGATATATTCGCATGACGATTGATTCTAATAATGAAAAATCGCAAAATGCTTTTACTGAATTTATCCAGGAAATTTCTCCTAAAATGTCGCCCTGGTTTGATAAATTGAATCGCAAATTATTGGAGGCTCCCTCCCTGGAACAACTCGATCAGGAAAAATATAAAATTTATCTCCGGGGTATAAAAAATGCCATAGAATTATACCGCGAAGAAAATATTCCCTTGTTTACAAAGTTGACTTCCATGTCAAAGGAGTTTGGAAAACTCACTTCCAAGATGACCGTCGAAGTAAATGGAGAAGAATTTACCTTACAACAGGCAAACGTTTTTTTGGAGCAAAAAGACAGAGCCTTGAGGGAAGAGGTTTATTGTAAGATCTGGAATCGCCGCATGGAAGATAAGGAGGCATTGGATGATTTGTTTTCCGAACTTATCCAGTTAAGGCATCAAATTGCCCTCAATGCCGGATTTGATAATTACCGAGATTATAAGTTCCGTGCCCTTAATCGCTTTGATTATAAAATAGAAGATTGCTTCGATTTTCACCAGTCTATCGCTACGGAAATTCTACCCATTTTAAAAGAATGGGATAATCAGCGTAAAAAAAATATGGGAGTAAATCCTATGCGTCCCTGGGATAGCCGAGTGGATGAGTTAGGCCGCACTCCATTGCGTCCCTATAAAAACGAGACTGAATTAATAGATAAAACAATTATATGTGCAGATAAAATCCATCCCATGTTTGGAAATTTTATTTCTATCATGCGGGAGATGAAGCACCTGGATTTGGATTCCCGTAAGGGCAAACATCCCGGAGGATATAATATCACGCTTCCCGAAACCGGAGTACCTTTTATCTTTATGAATTCGGCTGCGTCGGTAAAAGATATGCGCACTATGCTCCACGAAAGTGGTCACGCTATTCATTCTTTCCTGACTCGTGATTTGGAACTGACCAGTTTTAAATCTTTCCCCTCGGAAGTTTCCGAACTGGCTTCTATGACTTTTGAATTGTTGAGCGTGGATCATTTATCCGCTTTCTTTGAGGATGAAACAGATATTCAACGAGCAAAAATGGAGCAGTTGGATCGGTCGATTCGGATGCTGCCCTGGGTAGCGACGATTGATAAATTCCAACATTGGATTTATACGAATCCAAACCATACCAAGGAGGAGCGCAAAGAAGCCTGGCGGGAAATTTTCGGACAGTTCGATAATCCGGAATGGAGTTATGAAGGCATTGAAGATTTTTATGATTATCGCTGGCAAGCGCAGTTGCATTTATTTGAAGTGCCATTTTATTATATAGAATATGGATTGGCTCAGTTAGGTGCCCTGGCTCTGTGGAAGCAATATTGTGAAAACAAAGAAGCCGGAATTGAAAATTATAAGGCGTTTATGAAACTGGGGAATACCAAAACGATTGGCGAAATATACGAGGCCGCTAATATTGAATTTAATTTTTCCAGAGATTACGTGCGGAATATTGCAGACTTTGTGCGGGAGAAGATGAAGGAGTTTTCCTAGTAGCGTTTTAGTTGCTTAAGCAACTAATCAATTTAAATCACATATTAAAAGCCTGCTGGTTGCTTGTGTCAGGTGAAACACCTGACACGAAAACGTTTTTCCTGTCAGGTGTTTCACC
>JAHDCK010000443.1 GCA_020629915.1 Saprospiraceae bacterium | reverse complement strand
AGCTTTGAAAAACATTTACAAAATAAATTAGAAAACCATATGACAACTGTGAATGCTCAAGGCATTTGGGACAACATCGAATCCCAGATCGCCCCCAAAACCTATTCCTACAAGTACCTTTACTGGTCTGGGTTGGCTTTATTACTTGGTGTATTAGCCATTTATACCTGGACAGTCACCGCAGAATCTTCGCTGGCTCCTTTTGTACCTCAAGGTGCAGAAAACTCAGCAATTATTTTTTCCAATAATGATAAGGAGGAAACATTAGCGATTGAAACAGAAGATAAGGAAGAAACAAAACCAGAGCAGGCGACAAATCAACAGGAGGTAACAATTGATAAGACTTCTATTTCAAAGGAAACTAAAATTTCTATAAATAGTATAGAAAAAAACACAATGGCTGCTAATGTAGCAACTACAAATGTTCCTGACTTACCGGTAATTGAAAAACCTTCTGCTCCGGTTATTACAAGGAATACTTTTACAGCCATAATTGAAAAAGAAGACAATGAAACACCGGAAGAAAAAATAGCTCCTGAAGTTACAGAAGAAGAGACCTTGGTTGAAACAGCTTTTACAGGTGCCCCATCCCTAAATGCTTTGTTTAATAGTACTTTGGAGTATGAATCCAATATGGATAAATATAAGTTAAAAGGGCCCAAATGGGTTTACCTTCCACCAAGAGATGGGTTTGCCATTGGAATTGGTGTGCATGGAGGTGTAGGGTTGTTTACCCGGGATATGCGCGTGAAAAATGGTTCTGATGACGGAGCAATAGCTTACCTGACGGAAAGAGAAAATACGGAAAGCCTCCTTGAATATTTTGAAGTAGGAGCAGATTTGTATCTGATGACAGCAATGGGATTATACGTTCGCACCGGAGCTACTTATACCCAAATGAATTCCAAATTTCAAAGCGGATATACCCTGACAGAGACAGATACCATTCCAAATGGAATCATTGATATTGAAATAACAGCATCAGGAGATACTATTGTTACCAGAGGACCAGTGCCTGTAACTCGTACCACGTCGTTTGAAAAAACGACCTATAACAGTTTCGTTATGTATGATATTCCGGTTATTCTGGGATTTGAATTTGGAGAAGCTCCTTGGACACTGGGAGTAGAGGCTGGGGCTTATGTCAATCTTAGTTTTGCCAGTGAAGGTGAGATTAAAAGAGACAATGGTTCTATCCTTAATCTTGAAACGGAGCAATCAGAAATTTATGAAACAAAAGTAGGGGTGAGTTACTACTTTGGAGTAGTTGGTAATTATTATATCAATGACAACTTTGCAGTATATGCTTCACCTTATGCCCGCTTCTTCCCGGAGAGTTTTAATGTGAACTCTTATAATATAAATGAACGCTATACGCTTTTTGGATTGAATGCCGGAGTGAGATATACCTTTGAATTAGGAGGAGGAAGAGGAGATGGTTGTTACCAGTTTTAGTAGAATAAACTTTAGTTTGTTGAAGTACACTGAAAAGTTCAGCAAACCAAAGTTATAAAAATATACTTTTGAATTAGGTTCAAGTGGAAAAACGAGGTGGCTGTTACCAGTTTTTAAGCCACACAGCAAAAGAGTTGTACATGCTTTAAAGCAGAGAGGGGGTAAAAAGTAGCCTCGTTTATTTTAAAAAAGTCCGCCGGAAGTTTGATCCGGTGGGCTTTTTTATTTTTCGCCATTACCATTATCCCCATTCTCCTTTTTTTCCTTATAAATAGTATCCCAATCATCCGGGACATTCAGGATTTCCCCGCAATACTTACAATATTCCGCATCGCTGTCATGGCCTTCCCGGCTACAATATCGACAGACTTGTGTAGTAATTTCCTCTTCCTCCTTAGTAGGATTGAGCAATTCACCTGTAACAATCCCGGTAGGAACAGCAATCACCGCATACCCCAAAATCATAACCACCGCAGCCAGGAATTGGCCGATTGCGGTTACCGGAGAAATATCTCCATAACCCACCGTCGTCAGGGTGACAATGGCCCAGTAAATACTCTCCGGGATGCTCGTAAATTTACTGCCTTCGCCACCTTCTACCAGGTACATGATAGAACCAAATATAGTAACCAATAAAATTACAAATAATAAAAATACTGTTATCTTGGGGAGACTGTTGCGCAAAGCGGTGACGATGATACGGCTTTCATTTAAATATTGCGCTAATTTTAATATCCTAAATATTCTTAAAATTCGCAAAGCGCGCACAACTGTTAAATATTGAGAGCCGGGAACAAACAAACTCAAATAGGTAGGTAGAATAGCGAGTAGATCTACAATACCAAAAAAGCTAAACATGTATTTTCTTTTGATATGAACGGAGATTATCCGGAGGACATATTCTATGGTAAAAATAATAGTGAAGAACCATTCCAGCCCATAAAAAAAATTGTGATACGGAATCCCGATTTTATCTACACTCTCCAACATCACAACGATTACACTCAAAATGATGAGTATGAGCAATGTAATATCCACAATTCTTCCCATAGGAGTATCTGCCTCGAAAATAATTTCGTGGAGTCGCTCTCGCCAGGGAGCAAATGGTTTCTCTTCTAAACTTCGTTTGGCCATTTATAATTACTTGGAGTGCAAATTTAAAAAATCTTTTTTCTAAAAAGTTTATACAAGCCAACCTCGACCGTATCTTTACGGGAAAATTTTACAATATGAATTACGAAAACCTGTTAGTAGAAAACCAGGAAGGTATAATCCTCCTCACCATAAACCGTCCTAAAGCCTTAAATGCACTTAATCAACAAACGCTTTCCGAGCTACGTCATTTTTTTGGGGAAGCCGGGCCGAAAATATCAGATTTGAAAGGTATTGTTATCACCGGAGCCGGAGAAAAGTCTTTTGTAGCAGGCGCAGATATTTCTGAATTTACAACGATTGATAGTGCAGGTGGTGCAGCAATGGCTAAAAACGGACAGGATATTTTCTTTTTGATAGAACGTTTTTATCGTCCGGTAATAGCTGCTGTGAATGGCTTTGCCCTGGGTGGCGGTTGCGAACTGGCAATGGCTTGTCATCTTCGGGTAGCAGGAGAGAAGGCGAGATTTGGTCAGCCGGAAGTGAACTTAGGCATTATTCCCGGGTATGGTGGTACCCAGCGATTGGTACAACTCATCGGCAAAACCAAAGCAACGGAATACCTGATGACGGGCGATATGATCGATGCCAATACTGCTGAAAAACTGGGATTAGTTAATTATGTTGTTCCTCAGGGTGAGGAGGTAAAAAGAGCGAAGGAGATGTTAGGTAAAATTTCAAAGAAAGCTCCGGTAGCAATTGCTAAGATTATAGAATGTGTTAATGGCTATTTCAAGGAAGATATAGATGGATTTGCCAAAGAAGTGGAGGAGTTTGGGGAAACCTGTGGGACAGAAGATTTTGTGGAAGGAGCGACGGCCTTTTTGGAAAAACGGAAGGCTAATTTTAAGGGGAAATAATTTTTTAAAATTTGATATAAAAAAAGAGGTTCACTCATCTGAGCGAACCTCTTTTTTTATGTAAGAAATAAATAATTCTTATTTACTAACGGTAACTCTTCTGGTTGTTGTTCCGT
>JAHDCK010000019.1 GCA_020629915.1 Saprospiraceae bacterium | reverse complement strand
CAAGGTACGTTTGCTAATTATATCCATATTATCGTCATGTGTGTGCCAGTAATGTCCGAAGCCAGTTGAGGTTTCTCTGGGGCGATTGATGATATCGATGGTTGGAATATTAGCGATAGAATTGACGAAGTAGTGATCGTCTGTCACCCCTCTGGTAGGTTCATCTACAAAATATTTTCCATAGCCGGACTTGAAAGCCAGTGCCCATACCTTGTCCATTAGTTCCGGGGCATATTTCACAGAAGTTTGCTCCTTGGCAAATCTCGGGTTTTTTGCACCGACCATATCCAGTAAAATGCCATACTTCGCCCGGTAGCCTGTGGTGTGCGGCTGGCGGGACCAATGCTGTGCGCCAAGGCACCAACTATGAATGTCTTTGCCGTTGTCATCACCCTGATCTTCTACGTCAAACAAAACAATATCAACGCCTAAGTTTATTGGATTACTTTGTAGCGTTCTGGCAATTTCAAGCAGAACACCTACGCCGCTACCGCCATCATCTGCGCCCAGAATAGGTTGGCTTTGTTTGGTTTTATCTTCATCGTGATCCGCAATAAAACGCGTATCCCAATGGGCACATAGCAAAACGCGTTTGTTGGCTTCCGGATTAATGGAAGCGATGATATTACGCGCTCTCATATTTGTTCCTTTATAATTTCTAGCCAGGAATTTTTGTTCCGTCACTTTTGTCCCAAAGGATTTGAATTGTTCCACCAGCCAATCTCCACAAGCGACATGCTCTCTGGAATTAGGGACACGCGGGCCAAAACTGACTTGCTTGGCAATGTAAGCATAAGCCGAATCCCGGTTGAATTTCGGGATGACGGTTTTGGGTTTTGCGTCAGTCTGGGTATTCGGCAGGGTTTGGGTTTGCCCGCCGTCTGGCTGACATCCTGCAAGAATTATTATACAAAAAATGAGTATAGTATTTTTAAATTTATACATATAAGTTTTATAGAATAAAACAGTCAAGTAAAAAAATAGTGCTGGTTGCTAGTCAAGTCGTGACTGAAAGTCGCGACTTGACTGGGTATTTTTCAACTTTCAATTTTAAAAATGATGGTTCTTTGACAAATCCCGTGGTGATGGAAACTATTGTCTGGTCCAGCTGGTTCCGTCTTTTCCGTCTTTGAGTTGTATTTGTAATTTTTGGAGCGTATCCCGGATTTGATCTGAGGTTCCCCAATCTTTATTATCTCTTGCCTTTGCCCGGAGAGCAATAACGAGATCCATCAAACCATCTACGACTCCTGCTTCCCCATTTCCACCGCCGCCATGCGTTTCATCTTTCAATCCAAAAATATCAAAGATGAATGCATGATACGTGTTTTTTAAGGATTCCATTGTATCTCCTGAAATATGTTTTAAGTCAATATCTCCGGATTTCATTTTATTAATTTCCGTTGCCAGCTCGAACAAACTCGCTAGTGCACGAGGCGCATTGAAGTCGTCATCCATGTGCGCAAAAGCTTCTTTTATCAGATGGCGGATGTGCTTATCGTGTTCTCCTGAACTACTGCCTCCGGCGTGTAAAGCTTCGAGATTGCGATTGGCTTCCATGAGTCGGCGGTAGCCTTTTTCTGCAGCGAGCAAAGCGGAATCGCTCAGATCGCTTACACTTCTGTAGTGAGATTGTAAAAAGAGAAAACGCACGATCATCGGGCTGTATGCCTTTGAAAGGAGCTTGTTTGTTCCATTAAACAACTCATCCGGTTCTACGGAATTGCCGAGGCTTTTGCTCATCTTTTGCCCATTCATATTCAACATATTCGCATGCATCCAGTATTGTACCGGAGCTACTCCGCAGCAACCGACATTTTGAGCAATTTCATTTTCATGGTGCGGAAACTGCAAATCCATTCCCCCGCCATGAATGTCAAATTTTTCCCCCAGGTACTTGGTGCTCATCACTGAGCATTCCAAATGCCAACCGGGGAAGCCTTCGCCCCAGGGCGAATTCCAACGCATGAGATGTTCTTTTGGAGCTTTCACCCACAGTGCAAAATCAGCAGGGTGATCCTTTTCATCCTGTTTGTTGAGTTCCCGGGTAGTTTCGAGGAGATCTTCCAGTTTTTTACCGGAAAGCTGCCCGTAATAAGGATATTTTTGGGCGAATTCTACGGTTTTAAAATAAACAGACCCATTTCGTTCATAGGCAAAACCCTTATCCAAAATCTCCTGTACCATTTCGATTTGCTCGACGATGTGCCCGGTGGCGGTCGGCTCGATGCTGGGAGCAAGCGTATTGAGTTTCTGCATTTTATCTTTAAAATCCAGTGTATAACGCTGCACGATTTCCATGGGTTCTATTTGTTCCAGGCGTGCCATTCTACCAATTTTATCTTCTGCGCCTTCATCCACATCTCCTACGAGGTGACCGGCATCTGTGATATTCCGCACGTAGCGGACTTTATACCCCAAATGCAAGAGGTAGCGATAGATTAAATCAAAATTGACGAAGGTTCGGCAGTTACCGAGATGGACATTATTGTAAACGGTAGGCCCACAAACGTAGAGGCCGATATGACCTTCCTGAAGGGGTTTGAAAATTTCTTTCTGACGGGTCAGACTGTTATAGATTTTTAACTCATGAGATTTCATGGCACAAAGATAAAAATTATGAAAAAATGAAATGAGAAAAGACAGACCTTTATCCGGGTGGATAAATCAGATTAGCAACAACAACAATATTTTAATGGTCTGAATAACATCGTGGCAAGTTGTGGTTTTTGGAGGAGAGATGCAAGTTTTATAAAAATAAAAAAGGCAGCTCTTTACGGAACTGCCTTTTTCATTTGTCTTTACATCAACACATCATTAACTGCTTCAATTGGCTTTGGTAAATCTTTTTCATCTAACATTTCAAGCAAATCAATTTCAATTACCCGACACAAGGAAAGCATCGGGATGTCATTCCCCAATCCTTCAAATGGATTCTCTGAGTAATCACCTACTAATTCCATCATTAAAAATATCCAGGAGACAAGAACGGTAAACGGGATGGACAACATCGGTCCGTAAGGTCCAAGGCGATGAAATTCTGACACCATACCTATAGGCAAAAGAAATATAAATATTCCAATAAATATCAAACTCATTCCTCCATATTGTCGGGGCAATGGAAATTTTTTAATTCGCTCTGCCTTCCCTTGATGCACATAAAAATCGTATAAGATTTTCTGCAATTCCATGTGGCGAAAATCATCGATCAGGTTTTGTTTCCTCAGTTTCGCTAAATCTGCGGCTTGCTGGTCAATGATTTGTGTGGCTGTATTTTTATAGTTGATCAATCGTTCGTATTCATTTTCAGGGATATATTTTTGGAGCATTTCTTCACTGATGTCTTCCCCCAAAAGCCCTACTCCAAAACGCTGCATTCGCTTTCGGGTTGCATCTGCGATCAAACGATGTTGGCTAATATGTTCCCAGGGGGTAGGGATGAGTAATTGGTTGCGCAAGGCATACAGCCAGGCCACATGGCGATAAATTAATTTTTCTCTAACATGATGAATCTCTCCATCTGACAGATCTTCTTTTGTAAATTGATTCCCGACAAATCCTTTTACGGCACTTCCCCATGCCCGGCTACTATTTACAATAGCACCCCATATTTTTCGGGCTTCCCATAGGCGATCAT
The DNA here is from genome assembly GCA_020629915.1 of Saprospiraceae bacterium. Taxonomy (GTDB): domain Bacteria; phylum Bacteroidota; class Bacteroidia; order Chitinophagales; family Saprospiraceae; genus JAHDCK01. Next base: position 18,393 of record JAHDCK010000019.1, on the reverse strand, counting down.
AAGCTTGGTTATTTTTAAAACCGACATAAAATGCGACAGCCGTACCAATTAGAGAAAGGGGTAACAAGGGAATCTCAAACCATTCTGCATGTAATAATTCATATAACACCGTTACTAATACCGCCCATCCCGTAATCCAAAGAATGTGTCCTCCTGAAAACCGTAAAAGACCTTTAGCGGTCATGTTCTTTCTTACAAACATATTTTATATATTTTAAATTACTTCACAATGTATTTTTAATAGGGACGTTTTCTAATATCCCATGATTGTTTCCCTGCATTCCGGCTTTGTACATAGCCTGTCCTAATTGTTGGGAAGTAATGACGCTGCCAGGAAAAATAGATTTCATTATCGGGTATAGTTTCCTAAAAATGCGATAGGAAAAATTGGGTTCTTCCCGGTTTTCTACCGGATAAATATAACCTGGTCTAAATATATTTAAATTTTCAAATGCTTTAGACATCAGGTAATTTTCTGCCATGCCTTTATATTTGGCAAAAGACATTCTGCTCTTTTCTGTTAAGTCTGCTCCTGCCCCACTCAAAAAACAAAGCGTTGCCTTCGGACTATTATCCTTCACCGCATCTGCAAATACCTTTGCAAAATCAAATGTTATTTTTTTAAATTCATCATCAGGAACAGCGCCCGTATAAACCCCAATACAAAAATGAGCGACATCCTGATTTTTAAAAACATCTATTACACCTGAATAGTTCATATAATTATTATAAATTATTTCATTCAGTTTGGAATGCTCCATTCCAGAAGGACGGCGAGCAATTGAAGTCACCTGATTCACCTCAGAAGAATCGAGGCAGGCTCTTAGCACAATCCCTCCAATCATTCCGGATGCCCCTACTATAATTATATTTTTCATTTATATTTTAAATAAAATTTTAAAATATTTATTTTAAATCCTGCGCAAGATAGTTTATTTTTAAAAAACGAAAAAAACTTCAATGTCTAATTCAAATACACCTCTTCCAGATCTGGAAGCTCCCTGGGATAAGCGAAATCCCAAGATTTCAAGATCTGCATTTCTTGAAGCATTGCCCGGAGCAAAGTCAGAAGCCCCAAAGGAATATCTTGCGATTTTACTTACTCAACTCGCCCGTACCTACAGTCTGGAATATGACTTTCCTCCAGCGCATCAGTATTTGGACGAAGCAGAATCTCTGCTCGAAAAAAACATGGCACTGGGAAAAATTCGCTACTGGCTAGAGCGGGGACGGACTTACAATGTCTCCAACGAAAAGGAAAAAGCCAAGGCACTCTTTCTAAAAGCTTTTGATTTGGCTCTTGAAAAAAACTATGAATATTATGCTGTAGATGCTGCACACATGATGGGCATTGTGGAGCCGCCGGAACAACAAATCCAATGGAGCAAGCGGGCAATGGCTATTGCCGAACAGAGCGAAGAGCAACGCACCCGCGACTGGCTTGGCCCGCTTTATAACAACACGGGATGGAGCTATCACGATACCGGCGATTATAAAAATGCATTTAAAATATTTGAAAAATCACTTTCTTTTAGAACAGAAAAGCAAGACCTTGCCGGAATTTCAATAGCAAGGTGGTGCCTCGGACGAACGCATCGCTCTTTGGGTGAACCAGACAAGGCACTAGAAATACATTTTATATTAGAAAAAGAAATACAAAAAACAGCTCCTTTCTATGAAGGATATGTTTATGAGGAAATTGCAGAGTGTTTATTTCTAAAACAGGAAACAGATAGAGCTAAAATTTATTTTAAAAAAGCGCATAAAATTCTAAAAGAAAATAAATGGTTAAAAGAAAATGAACACGAACGACTAGATAGACTAAAAAAACTATCTATATAAAATAATCAAATCTTCCCTGCCTTGCGCATTCTCGCATAGTCTTTTGCAAAATACGTCAAAATAATATCTGCTCCTGCGCGGTTGATGCTTTCCAATGTTTCGGGCATTGCTTTTTCATATTCCAACCAACCCTTTTGACAAGCGGCCAACAACATCGCACATTCACCACTCACGTGATAAGCCGCAATCGGAATATCAAAACTTTCCTTCATCAGGTGGATGACATCCAGATAATTCAGGGCGGGTTTGACCATCATCATATCTGCCCCCTCTTCATAGTCCAATTGTCCTTCCCGCAGGGCCTCCATTTTATTGGCCGGATTCATTTGGTAAGATTTCTTGTCGCCAGCTTTGGGAGCGGAGTCCAGTGCATCCCGGAATGGGCCATAAAAAGCACTGGCATATTTTGCTGTATAAGATAATATCCCTGTTTCTTTATATCCGTTTTTATCCAATGCGTCTCGGATAGCGGCCACTCTTCCGTCCATCATATCCGAAGGGCCAATGATGTCAATTCCTGCTTCCGCCTGAGCAACCGACATTTTCCCAAGGATGGGTAACGTTTCATCATTGAGAATTTTTCCGTTCTCCACGAGTCCGTCATGACCATCACTACTGTAGGGATCAAGGGCAACATCGCTAATTAAACATATATCTGGTAAATTCATTTTTATCGCTCTGATGGACGACAAATAAAAATTTTCTTCGGAGTAACTATACGTCCCGGTCTTGTCTTTTTTACTCTCCGGAATGGCTGGAAAAAGGATAAAACTCTCTACGCCTAATTTAACACATGCTTCTATTTCAAATAAAATATTATCCAATGAAAGACGATAATTGCCCGGCAGAGAAGAAATTTCTTCCCGGACATCTTCTCCGGGGGAAAGGAACAAGGGCATGACAAGTTGCTGGACAGACAAACGGTTTTCCTGAGCCATATTTCGGATAACTCTACTCTGTCGGTTTCTGCGTGGACGTATTCTCATTTGTTTTATTTATATTCTTTTTAGGCACCGGATCAAATCCATGATCGCCCCAGGGGTGGCATCGGCCAATTCGCTTTAACCCCAACCAGGTTCCCTTGAATAATCCCCACTCCTGCACCGCCTCTATCATATAGTGTGAGCAGGTAGGCTGATACCGGCAATTAGAACCCAGCAAGGGCGAAATCAAAACCTGGTACAAGCGCACCGGAATGATTATTATATATTTTAAAATATTAATTTTATAAAATTTTATATCAACTGCGTTCCTGTTCTTCCTCTAAATTATCCGACTGATAATGACTATCCTGCTTGATAACCAGACTCGCTAATTTTCGGGCTTGCTGATCCGGATTTTTCCACCAGTTGACCGACCATGTCTTCAGGCATTTGTATCCCAGCAATTCTATTTGTTTTTGCTTTTGTTTTTCCCATGTGGCCGAAGGAAATGACTCTCGCCGCTGATGTCCATCACAAATAATCGCCACCGGAGGCTCGCCTTCATATTGAGGTTTTACAACTATATCAATGATACAATTTTCCTGTTCTACATTGGTTTCTATCCTTCCCTTTTCAAAATACGGCAACAACGAAGCCGCTACATTTTCTACAAAAACAGAATGTCCTTCCGCTGTTTTTTCCTGCCCATATTCATAATCAATTCTATTTAATATATCTTTTTGCATAGAATCATCTCCAAGCTGAACGGCTTCTGCATAACAAAGGTAATACATCAATAACGCCGAAGGACGGGCGTTGGTTTCATATATTCTAACTACTTCATTTTCGATATGAGATTCCGGGATAGAAGTATAAATAATGACTTCTTTTGCCGTCCGGCTCGTGAGCATATTGACCGTGTTCTCCGTCAAACCATCCAGGAAAGTTTTGAGATCTTTAGAGATTATCCCATTTTCATTCAACCCAAATGTGGTGGACAAAATAGTCGTCTCAAAACGATCTCCATATAATTCATCTATATGTAAAATTTTAAAATCATTTTGTTCTAAAACAACTAACCGATTATATCCCTCAGAGCGATCTATTTTAATTTTTAAAAATTGTTCATATATATAATTTCTCTGTTCATAGGTAAAACATATCACCGCTGTCTTCGGCAGACTCCGATCAATTTTGGGTTCCATATCATTCAGCAGATAGGAAATAATTTTATCTGCTTCTGTTTTATTGACGCGGGTTGTTTCGTTATAACGGCCATTGATTTCCTTGAGCACCATATTGACAGCCTTAGGAGAAGCCGTTGGAATCGTGCTCACCTCCGGAGCAAATGCCCGATGATTAAATTGATGAACCGGACTAAAAATATGCTGATAATTCAAATGTTTATTTTCAAAATTATTCAACAAAGCAAAATGAAACAGCGAATGTTCATCATCCATAATGCGATTGCCACAAATTATTTTTCGCTGCCCCATCGCCAGCCCGGCAATAGCTTTGGAAAGCGGAACCTCCGTTGCATCATCAAAAATCACATAATCAAAAAAGCCATTCAACTGAGGCAACGACTCATTCAAAACATCCGGCGTTGTCAAAACAACCGGGAACATTTCTGTGAAGAAAGTCATATCTTTTTCCATCATATCTTTAAAAACCACACCATTAGGCAAAACTTTGTTTTTTATACCAAAATAACTAGTATATAAAGTTTTATATTCTCGCTTCAAGCGTTTAATGGCTTCCCCTTGTCGCAGCGACCAGGCCTTCAACGCCTTCTGTGCGATGAGGGAATTCAGTTCTCCGTAATGCTCCGTCAGGTCGTCTACGGAAGCCGAAGTATGCGGCAGGGAAGTTTTAAAATCCAGATTGAGGCGATGGAATAAAAACCATCCATCAAAAATTTCCGGCCAATAACTCGCCTTCGTGCGAATCATCGCCAATACTATTTTCCGGCTTGGATCATCCAGGATTTGCCAGTAGCGTTGCCAATAATAGAAATCCTCAAAGCCCCGCATATTGTACGTCGTGTATTCCAGTTTTTCCTGCAATTCTTCCAGGTGTTCCTCTTTTTGCTGAAGTGTCGGAACCGTTTTTTGAATGGGCTGCTCGTAGGTGCCGCCTTCATTTATTTCCCTGAGCAACTGCTCATACCCTTTTTCTAACGCATCAATTCTTGACTTGAATACCGGGAGAGCAGGATGCACCGTTTGACCGGAAAGATGACGGCGGTCGTCCCGAATCATCTGCGGAATCCGGGGATGCCAGTTGTCTAAAGATATTTCAAAATCATTTATATTTTGAAGTACTTTTTCCATGTCGCCACTATGTACAGAAAATTTATATTCAAAATATTGCTTTTCATTGAAATCTTTTACCAAAGCATGGTAAGTGTTCAGACTGTTTTTTCGGGCAGATGAAATATTTTTATATTTATAAGAAAAATTACTGTATAATTTTCGTTTTGTATTTTCTATAAAATTTTGTCGTTTATAATTTTTACCAAACTGCGTCCCGTTATCCACAATCTCTTCCCGCACCTTGGCAATTTTATCTTTCAACTCATCATAATATTGATTATAATGATCCAAGAGTGTTTCGGAATATTCTCGCTGCACATCTGACAGTTGTTCTTCCAAAAGACCAGCCTGACTTGTGTAGCTTTCCAATCGCTCTTTAAGCTGAATAGACGAATCCGAAGGATCGGGATTGCTAAACACATCAGAATGAAGATGTCTTAGCGGGTGCTTCAAAGTGCCTACTTTCCCATATAATGTTTCACAATTTGAAACAACTTCCCGCCAGGTTTTATAATTGTCTTCCGTAAAATCATAGACCTTGGAATCCAAATAAGCCGCCAGCAATTCCTTTCCTCTAAAAGAATGAACGTGCAAATATTCTCCAACGAGTTCCGTCCAGGTTTGTCCGTTAAACAAAGTCGTATTTAATGCCTGGAAACCTTCTCCTTGTTCTTTTTCCTGACGCTCACATTTTTGCAATACGATTTGGTACCGCTCCTCGTTGACCTCCGGAATTTTTTTCAGGGCATTGGCTTTATAATTTACAGATTCTATAACAGATTTTACATCTTCATATACATTTTTCAAAACTACACTCAAATCTCCCAGCCACATTCCCGTCAGGTGTTTTTTGATTTCATCCAAAGTCGCAACTCGCGAGGAAACCACCAGGCACTTATGGCCATTTCCCAAGGCATTGCTGACAAGCGCAGCAAGGGTATACGTTTTACCTGTACCGCTGGCTCCCTGCAATAGTATCTCTCTGCCATTCCCAATCGAACGCAAAAAATGTTGCTGCGCCGGATCTAGTAACAAACAACTAAAAGGATGTTTCCTTGGCTGGATGACTGGTGCATTAGGAAAGGTTTTTCCCTTTAAAGATTGCAGTCCGGCCAGCACGTTATTTTGCTGCGGCGGAAAAATACCCAACACGCCCGACCAGTAAATTTGTCCCTTGGGTTTTGGAGGTTCTGGTGCTGGTTTTTCTTCTGGTTCTGCTTTCAGTTCTGTTGCTTCTTCTTCTGTTTCTTCATTACCTTCCTCCGTTTCTGTAGAATCTTTTGGCAACTCCGGTTCAGGTTCTGGTTCTGGCTCCGGAATGGGTTCCGGTTCTGGAAACATAGCTTCCAATATTTTATCCCTCTGCGGAATTTCCCGGACATTCACGCTGGAAATGCTTCCGTCCATCCCAAGTTTCAGCGCCAACTCATTGAGTAAGATCAAAAGATTTCCCGAGTTGATTTGTCCTTCCCTGACGAGGTGTTCGCAATCTTTTTTTATAGAAATATTATATTCTTTTTCTATAATATCAATTAAAAAATAATTGGGGCGCACTGCCGTTTCGTGATTGTGTTGAAACTGCCAGTTGCCAGCTTTTCCTCTGGATGGGATCAGATTAAAATCCCAGATAAACAAAGGAGCAAAAACAAAATTATTGGGAGAATCCAAAGCCGGAATGGCTAAAAATGGATATCCAAATCCAAGGATATTACCACCCCGCTCGCGGGAATGATTTTTATAGGAAATATATAAACGATTTACCTTTTTTTCTTCGTCCGGGTTCAACTCAATGCCCAGTGCAGGAGAGTCCAGCAACTGTCGTACCCAGGAAGGCGCGAACGAAGAATCATTGGCTTTTAAATGTGTTATATCCAGCCAGTCCTTGTCACTTGCATTAAATAAACTGGAATAAATGCTGTTTCTATATGATTTTCGGGCATCCTCTATACAGTCCACCAGATAAGGCGCAATATTCATTATATTTTTATCTCATTTAAATTTCAGTCAAAAAATCTTGCCGGGGCTGGGATACGGAGTTTTACAAATATAAGGGAATTTTATAATTTGGAATAGTTGGGTGGGAACTTACACAACCCAAACTTTGCCACTCATTCTAAAGGTATTCATTTGGATACCTTTAAACTCTTGATTATAACGAATCGAAGTTTCGTCCTAATCAAGTTAATCTTATTAATCCCAATAATCATGGTTCAGACCAACTCTACCCCCGCTTCTTATGAAAATAGTTTTGCAATATATCCCGACACGCCTCTTCTAATACACCTTTAATAACAACCGTCTTCGGATGCAGTATTTTGGATTGCGTTTGAAATCCCCGCTTCGGCTCAGCCGCTCCGTAAACCAACTTCCCCAACTGCGCCCAGTACAAAGCCCCGCCACACATGATGCAAGGTTCTAAAGTAACATATAAGGTGCATTCCGAAAGGTATTTCGCTCCCAGATAATCCGCTGCAGCCGTTAAGGCCAGCATTTCCGCATGAGCCGTTACATCTCCCAGCTTCTCCGTTTGGTTATAAGCTCTGGCAATAATTTGGTTTTTACAGACAATGACCGCTCCCACGGGAACCTCATCTTCCTCCGCCGCTTTTTGAGCTTCCCGAAGGGCTTGCTTCATAAAATGATCATCCGATTGTACTGTTAGCATCCTTTTTTAACGTTTGAGAACCCAAAGTTAATCCGTTTTAGTTTTTTGTTGGTATAAAATTATTGGTCAAAAGGGTATAGATTCCCTAACATTGTCTTTGAATCCCACGTAGAACTTTTTACTTTGGGGAGAACAAGGAAAAACACATTATGAAATATAACATTTTACTAATTACACTTTTATTATTTGTAGGGAATATTCAGGCGCAGGAAGTTTGGTCGCTTGAAAAATGCATCCGCTACGCCCGTGAAAAAAGTCTCTCCGTTCGTCAGGCCAGCATTGGAGTGGAGCAATCCCGCCTCAACCTGAAACAAGACAAATACAATCGCTATCCCAATGTTTCGGGAAGCACCAGCATCGGAGTCAACTCCGGTTATTCCATCAATCCAACTACGAATACTTTTGAGTCGGATGCCAGTATCTTTAACTCCTTTGGTGTGGATGGTTCGGTTTTATTGTACAACGCAGGGCGTTTGAAAAAATCGATCGAACAAAGTCAAACCAACCTCGAAGCCGCCAAGTTGGATGTGGAACAGGTTCAAAATGACATCGCCCTCAATGTAGCTAATGTTTACCTCCTGATTTTACTAGCTGACGAACAACTCGCCAAGGCGAAAGAACGCCTTGCTCAATCTCAACGACAACTCGATTTTACAGATAAACTCATCCAAGCCGGAACCAGAGCGCGGGCAGAACGCTACGATATCCTTGCCCAAATCGCCCTGGACGAACAAAGCATTGTTTCCAATCAAAATAATCTGGATATAAATTATTTAAATCTAAAACAGCTCCTTCAACTCCCTCCCGAAACAGACCTCAAAGTGGAAACACCTAAAATGGATGTGCCGGTTGTCGATTTGGATAAAATGCAATTGAATCAATTATACCAAACGGCTATCAATAATCAACCGAATATCCAGGCAAATTCCCTTCGTCAAAAAAGCGCGGAATTGGGAATGGATATCGCCCGTGCCGGGATGTACCCGACGGTTTCCGCCTTTGGTAGAATTAATACAAATTATTCCAGCCTAGCCAAGGAGCCAAACGGAGATTTTACCATCGAAGAACAAATTTTGGATGTAGAATTTCAAGGCACTCCTGCGGAACTTTCTATCTTCAATCCGATTCCAAATTTTGATAGTAAAGGATATTTCTCTCAACTGGGAGACAACTTGGGTCAAAACCTCGGCGTCAGCGTTAGCGTTCCTATTTACACCCGTAATATAAATAAAATAAATATAGAACGAGCAGAACTAGAAGTGGCGAATCAAAAACTGACTCAGGAAGTCCTAACCCAACAACTCAAAACCAATATCCAAAAATCACTGGCAGATGCCAAGGCAGGTTATCGCCAATACCTGGCTGCACAAAGAACCCTCGAAGCGATGAAGATGGCCTACCAAAATACAGAAAAGCGCTACAACCTCGGAGCAGTTACCGTGTTTGAATATACTACCGCAAAAAACAATCTCGACAATTCAGAAATTGATGTTATCATTTCCAAGTACGATTATATTTTTAGATTAAAAATACTAGATTTTTATCTGGGAAGAGGACTTACTTTGTAACGTATTGTAGTATTGAATCATCCATTCTATCCAAAATTCAACAAAAGAAAAACATGAACAAAAAAATCATATTCGGGTTAATCGCATTTATAGCTATAATGGTTGGCGTGGTATTATATCAGGGCAAAGACAAGAAAAAGGGAATCAAAGTAGCTGTAGAAGAAGTTGGAAAACGAACGATTGTGGAAACAGTAGCCGCCAGCGGAAAAATCTACCCGGAAACAGAAGTCAAGATTAGTTCAGATGTTTCAGGAGAGATTGTAGAATTATATATACAAGAAGGCGATAGTGTAAAAGTAGGACAGTTGCTCTTAAAAATCCGTCCGGACTCCTACAAATCTGTCGTCGAACGGGCCGAGGCAAATGTAAATTCTTCCCGAGCGCAATGGGCCAATAGCAAGGCACAAATTTCCCAGTTCCTCGCACAAAAGGAACAAGCTGTTGCTCAAAAACAACAAATCATTGCCCAAATCGAAAACACCCGCGCCATACACAAACGCAACCAACAATTGCATAAGGAAGGCGTGATCTCCGATGCAGATTTTGATGCGTCCCTGTCTTCTCTTCGCTCCCTCGAAGCCAACCTCGCCTCTGCCGAAGCTACCATTAAATCCGCCGAGGCCAGCATTGAGTCTGGTACACAAGGAGCTAAATCTGCTGAATTTAATATCAAAAGCGCAGAAGCCAGCGTTAGAGAAGCAAGGGAAAATCTATTGAAAACCACTATCTACGCCCCGATGAGCGGAACGGTTTCCGTCTTGAATGTGGAAAAAGGGGAACGCGTAGTTGGTACACTTCAAATGGCTGGAACAGAAATCATGCGCATTTCTAATTTAAATACAATGGAAGTTCAGGTGGAAGTCAGCGAAAGCGATGTCCTTCGGGTAGCTACAAACAATGAGGTGGATGTGGAAGTGGATGCCTACCTGGATCGCAAATTCCAAGGTCGGGTTACACACATTTCCAACTCCTCTAACGACATTGCCACCGCCGCCCTCACGACGGATCAGGTAACGAATTTTACTGTAAAAATCCTCCTCGATCCGGCATCCTACTCCGACCTTATTCGTAAGGGCCAATCCCCGTTCCGGCCGGGTATGTCTGCCTCGGTAGAAATCAAAACCCGGCAGGAAAAAGAAGTCTTGAGCGTTCCTATCCAGGCAGTAACTACCCGTGAAAAAGACGAAGAAAATGCTGACCTCACCAAGGAAGCAGAAATCCTGGAAGTCGTCTTTGTAGCAGTTGGTGATTCCTGCGAAATGAGACCCGTAAAGACAGGTATTCAGGACAATGATTATATCCAGATTACAGAAGGATTAAAACTTGAAGAAGCGGTTATCTCCGAACCCTACTCCGCTATTTCCCGAAAACTAAAACAAGGCGAAGCGATTAATGTCGTGGAGAAAGAAGAATTGTACAAAGCGAAGAAGCAGAATTAATATTTTTTATTGAAATAAATAATTTTAAATTTTGTTTTGCAACTTTGCATCATGAAAAGAAACATCATTTATTTTGCTATTCAACCAGGATATGAAATCAAAATAATTCAATATATTTTTTTCTCTTGGATTCTCAAATGCTGCCAGCAATTCTTCCCGGAGAGATTCAAGCGTTTGCTTCCATTTTTTCTGGCGGACGATTGCAGGTATTTTTTTAATATAAGTTAGAATAACTTTTTCAGATTGGAATAATTTCTTTCTGCTTTTAAAATGGTTAAAAGCCGCCTGCGAGAGATAAGGTAAGATAGACGTATTCCCTAATTCTACATGTATCAACATCTGCAACAACTTCGCATAACTAAAAATATCCGGACGGGTATATTCATCAAATTCATTAATAACTTTATTTATATATTTTAAACTATTAGAATAATCCTCCGCAGCAAAATAAACATAGCTTATCTTATAATACATATTAACCAAATAAGTATCACTCAAAAAACTGCGGTGTTTTTTAATGGCCTTGTGAATAACCGGAAATAACTCAATTCCCTCCTGATATGCCCCGGAATCGATTAACCGAACCAACTCCGTACTCAGGGAAAGCGTCGTCGTAAAAGACTGTACCCTTGCTTTATCTCTGGGCGCATTTTCACCAAACTCCCGAAATTTTTGAAGTAGCCCCGGATACAAATCAGGTTCCTGCTTCTTGGACAAAATCAAAACCCTACTAAAAACCGTACTGTAATCCCTCGGATATTCCAAGATAAAATTGGGATGTTCTTCCATAAACTCCAGCAGGGCTTTATTATTTTCATATTCTTCTTTTTGATTATCCAACGAATAAAAAATAGCCGCTTTAATTTGGAAATATCGAACTGCACTATAGAAGGATTTGGTTTTGTTCTCTCTAAGTAATGGGTGCTCCAGTAAATGCTCAAGAGCTTGCTGTTCTTCCGGACTACTAATCCGATTACTGTGGTGCCGAAGTACATTACTCCGCCAAAACAAAAAATCCAACTCATTAAAATCCGTCAGTTTTTCTATAGCCTCTTCATAGTCTTTATAAAATTTTTCGACCGTTTTTTCATTTAAAGGTGGTCCGTTTATTTTGCGTTCCCACCTCAGAATCTCCGGCAAAAAAGAAATGAGTTCGTGCTTATTGGATAGCCGTTTTGCTTTCCTAATCTGGGTCATTGCCTGACTGCTCAATCCTTTGTTATATAAAATATCTACATACTCTAAAATCTCTTTCACCTGCAACTCAACTGAATCGGATTCATAAAAAGCTCGCAAGGAAGATAATATTTTATTATATAAAAAATTCTTATTATAATTCAAGTACTTCCTTTTCACACCAATAGCCTCCAAATGCTGGATGACTACTTCCTGCCGGTATTGCTGCATTTTGCTAAGCACATCAAACAGGTACAAATAGGTTTTCTCCTGATCGGGTTCATTGCGGTTACACCACAATTTAAAAAAACGCTTTTCCGGCTTGGATAAAGCATGGATCAATTCATGTAATTTATCTTTCTCCTTTTTCATTAGGATTCATATTGAGGGATTATATCAAAATTAGGTCAAAAACAACAGCTTAGCAAATTCCCGGAATTCAATTAGCCTTCATTTTTTTTATCTTTTATTTTTAAAGCAATTAACTGACTATCAGCATTTTACATGTTATATTATAGCTTAATAAGCGATCTTTTTTTTATAAAATTTACAAAAAAAATCCTGCATTTCTCATTTTATCTTAGGAGAACAAAATTTTGAAAAGGCCTATTTACCAATTTATTACTCCCCTTTCCTCGTGCTTTTTCCAAATATTTTTAAACACAATTTAAATTCAAAAGAATTATGAAAAACTTTTACTTCGTTTTACTTCTGCTGATTGGGTATACTGCTACTGCCCAATTGAATAATACGGTTTATGTTGCTCCGCTGGGTTGCTATCCTCAATTTAGCACATCAGCCGAAATGGATGCAGCTGCAGATGCTAGTAATTCTGCCTCCCCTTTCGCTACCTGGAAGGGCGCCTATGACTATGCTCTGGCCAATGGATACATGACTATTGATTTCGCACCCGGTCATTATATTATTGACAACCTTGAAGATACGGATCACTGGGGAGATGCAGACGGCGGATTTGTCCTACCCGATGGTATGACAGTTAATGGCAACGGTGCTTATCTCGATAATAATCCGGTTGGTTCAAGCGTACTTTGCTTTGCTACACTAGGAAGCAATTGTACCGTATCTGGATTTACTTTTGAAAAATTCTCCGGAAATCCTAATGGAGGAGCACTATATGTTCCCGGCTCTGCTACCAACTGGACAATTAGCGACTGTGATTTTTTCAGTAGCAATCAGGGAACTGATGCTTTAGTCGTTGATTTAGGAGCTGCTTCTACCGGAACCATCTCAGGATGTGATTTCTATGGCAATAACAACCCTTTAGGCACCTATCCACAATCTCCGGGAGTTTCAACCTCAAGTGCAATGAACGTTTTAGGAACAGGTACATTAAATGTTGAAAATTCTACCTATTCATGTAATTTTAGAAATGTATCTGGTGGAGCTGTTAAAATAGAAACAGCATGTACCGTTAATTTTACGGGATGTACTTTCTATAGAAATGAGGCTAATGCTAGTATTGGTGGAGCTGTCGTCATTAGAAATAATGCTACCGTTACTTTTACCTCCACAACCTTTCAAGAAAACTTTAATACAGGTGGTACAACCTGGGATGCAGGGGCTGTAGCGGTAGAAAGTGGCTCATCAGCAACGTTTACAGGTTGTATTTTTAAGGACAACGGTGGTGCTGATACTAGGTATGGTGGTGCTATTTATGCAAATGGTGCTAGTGCTAGTGCGGTTACTATTGTTGTCACGGATTGCATTTTTGAAGGAAACATGGCCAATGAGAGTGGTGGTGACGGAGGAGGAATTTACGTTTCTACCTATACCAATATGACGGTATCCAATAGTTTGTTTTTAGCAAATGAAGCGAATGATAAAGGAAGTGGAATCCATATCAATGTCAATGGTAATAACGATGACGCAAAGCCTTACACATTGCTTGTAGAAAACTCTACTTTTACAGACAATATTTCCGGAACAGGAAGTTATGATGCCACCATTTACTACGGCCCACTTGTCAGCAGTGAAACTAACTTTGGACCCAGATTCGATATTACAGGCAGCATTATTACTGCTAGTAACGACAATAGTATTGCAATGGATCAGGGAGGATGTTTTTTCTGTGACCCACACCCTGGATTCTACGTTACAAACAGCCACTATGAAACGAAACAAATTGCAAATGCCAGTGATTTTTATGAAACTGGTAATACAATAGGTTCCACTACACTAACTGCTCCTAATTACTCCTTTACCGGAACAGGCTGGACGGGCACCTTTTCTTCTCCTGCCGGCCTGGGTACTTGCCCTAGTCCCGCTGCGCCAGCCGATGATTGTACAGATGAAGGCTCAATTGCCGGAGTAGCCTTCGGAGATACAGAAGGAAGCCCTGATGGTATTGATAACAATACGGCTCCTATTGCAGGGATGACTGTCACGCTTTATTGTGGAGGAACTGCCGTAGGAACGGTTACCACAGCAGCAGATGGTAGCTATTTCTTTGGCGGCTTAGAAAATGGACAAACCTATCAGGTAGAATTTGGTGCTCCACCTGTACCTTATATTGGTTCTACCTTACCAAACGTCGGAGCAACCGGAACAGATAGTGATATTGATGGCAGCAATCTTTCTCCGGTGATTACAATATGTACGACCTGCGGGCAACCCGGAGTAGATGCTACAGATGCCACTAGCGGCTTTGCACATTATGGCGATGTTGATGCCGGATTCTCAACGGTTTTAGTTCCTGTAGAACTACTATTCTTTAAAGGAGAAACAGCAAACTGTATCAATACGCTTTCCTGGGCAACTGCCTCAGAAACAAATAATAGCCATTTTGAGATTCAACACAGTACAGATGGACTGACTTTCAGCTCTATTGGTGAGGTAGAAGGAACTGGAACAACAGTAGAAAGACAAAACTATTCTTTCTCCCATGAGGTTACTTCCTCTAAAAACTACTACCGACTTAAACAAGTAGATTGGGAAGGAAGCTCTGCTTTTTCAAATATCGTAATTATTCAAGGTATTTGTGGTTCTGATACAGAAATAACCTCTGTTTATCCAAACCCTGTTACGGAGCAGTTATTTGTAGAATTCATTGCACATAACAGCAAAACCCTAAGTTTTGAAATCGTCAACCTATTAGGTCAGGTCATTTACAATGAAACTATTCAATCTGCAAACCGGGAAATGCAAAAAGTCACCCTTCCTGTTGGTTCTATTCAAAATGGAGTTTATTTCCTTAGAATAAAAGAAAACAATACACAAATTGATTTAACACGTATTATTATTTCCAATTAATAAGGTGAAGCAGCTCTGGCATTCCGCCAGGGCTGTTTTTTATAAAAAAAATGTTTTACACAAAATCACCTGCGAAATAAGTGATTCTCAATATATTTAGCTTCAAAGGGATGGAAACAACTTCGTTTCTGTCCCTTTTAAATTCTACTTTTGACAATTAAAACATGGTATTTCAAACTACACTTTTCAAAACCACTCTAAAAATGAAAAATATTTCAGTTGGCATCATTCTATTATTCCTTTTTTCTTTTTTTGTAAAAACAGATACCTACGCCTGTAATAGTTCATCCTTTACCGTTTCGGGATTTACGGATAATATGGATGGAACTTATACCATGAACATCTCATTTACCGTAGAATATGGAACAATTGATGATACTTACGGCTACTATGGCTCTGCCTTTGTCTTTAATAATCCCTCGGGTGCCCAACCTACTGTAACCAGCTTCAGCCCCGCAACCCTCGGCCCTACTGGTGGGTTAACCGAAACGCTGACAGGACTGACAGGTTCAGGCGTTAATTTGAATAATGATCCGGATTGGGCACCTTATGACAACCAAACCAATGTCCTGACTTATGAATTTACAGATCCTGTTTGGGATGCAGCCTTCAATGATTTCAGCCACTTTTTTACGGTAACTGTTGATGGTTGCTTTGAAGAAATCATTTTTGATGCCAATCCGGATTCAGGCCTGGATACAGGCTCCTCTAACTGTCTTTATACAACCAGCTCTGGCCTGACTTGTGGAACTCCTGTCCCTGGCTGCGGAGACACTTTCTACGATACTGGAGGAGCAGCCGGGGATTACAGCTCTAACGAAGACGAAGAGTGGACGATATGCCCGGATAACCCCGGTGATGTCGTAACAGTAACCTTCACTGCTTTTAATATAGATGATTGTGGATTTGATTTCCTCGAAGTTCATGATGGAAATAGTACTGCTGCAACTTCTCTCGGTCAGCTATGTGGTACTTCTAATCCTGGGCCTTTTACCTCTACAGATGCCACAGGCTGCTTACATTTTCACTTTGTTTCAGGTAATATATTTGAATTTTCAGGCTGGGAAGCTGATATCACCTGTGGCCCACCTCCAGCAGTTTGTGGAACCTGCACAAATCCCAACTGCCCCGCAGCCGATGTAGGAGATGACTCTAATATTTCCTTCCTTGCTTGTAGCACTTTGTCCCCAGCTGTTACGAATACAACTTTTACCTCCTGCCATACAGTTACTACGGATGGCAATGGAAATCTGGGGATTGTTCAATCCCTGAATTTCACCGGACCGCTTGCCTGTTCTGATGCAGTACTGGCTAGCCGAACTGTTGAACTTTATGCCATGAGTGGAGGAGTCTGCTCAGGCGGACCCATTGCACCAACTATCGCTAACGGGGGAAATAGTGCCACTTTTAACCCGGAATGGACTTCTCTCAGCCCTAATACAAATTATATTGCCTGTATAACATTTACCGTTGGAAGTACTTGCTCTGTCAATGAAACTTGTGTAGATTATTATGGGTTTGCCACCCCTTGTGGTGCTTGTACAATGCCTTGTACTGCCTGGGATCGTGGAACGGTCGGTGGTGCTGTTACCTATCAGGAATGTCAAAGTGAAAATATCCCTGCTTTTAATGGTGGAACCACTTTTACAAATTGTTATGATGTACAGGCTGATGCAAATGGAAACTTAGGACTCATTCAAACATTTCAAACAACATTAGGCTCATGCGGCTCTTCCATCGGAGCTAGTCGTACCGTAGAATTATATGCGGCCTCCGACTGTGGGGGGACGATCATTCCGCCTACAGTTGCCAACGGAGGAAATAGTGCCACTTTTAACCCGGAATGGTCCGGACTGACGGCCAATGCGAATTATATTGCCTGCATAACGACGACCGTACCAGATGCTTGCGATTATGATTTTGGCTGTCTCGATTATTATGGTTTTGAACCTCCTTGCGGAACCTGTACCATGCCCGATTGCCCCATCGGAAGTGTACCCACCTATGATGATAGAACATTTCTAACCTGTGCCATTGCAAATGATGGAAGCGATGCCACGAGTGAAACCCTGCCCTTTTCCAAATGCTATCAGGCTCAGGCAGATGCCACGGGTTTTCTTGGTTTTGCTAATACACTTGTTTCTGTAAGTACCGATTTCCTTTGTATACCCGGCGATATTGATATTACCTGGCAGCTAACGCCTCTTGGAGATTGCGGAAATGTAATCCCCAACCCGGTACCGAATGCAAATGGAGTTACCTCCGGTTTTAACCCGGAATATTCTGGCCTTACTCCCAACGGGCAATATGTTTTATGTGTTAATTATTCGGATGGAACAGGGTTTGGAGATTGTTCGGCGGTTGGAGCCCTATGTGTTGACTATTATGGAGATGATTGTACACCTCCCATCGCTGAAATCAATCCCATTAATGATCAATGTAGCGCAACTACCGGAACCATCAATGCATCTATCACAGGTGCTAGTACTTCGGGCGGAACCTGGTCTATTAGTCCTTCTGGAACCATCAATCCTTTTACCGGTATTATTGATTTAAATTCTCTCGCAGCTAACACCTATACCGTTACCTACGCCGTAGGAACCAGCCCTTGCGATGCTTCTGACACCGAAACTTTTACCATAACAAATCAAGCAGCTGCTGAAATTAATCCCATTAATGATCAATGTAGCGCAACTACCGGAACTATCAATGCAACTTTTACTGGTACTAGCACTTCGGGTGGAACCTGGTCCATCTCCCCATCCGGAATTATCAATCCTTTTACTGGTATTATTGACTTAAGCTCTCTTTCTGCCAATACCTACACCGTAACTTATGCCGTTGGAACTAGCCCTTGCGATGCTTCTGACACCGAAACTTTTACCATAACAAATCAAGCAGCTGCTGAAATCAATCCCATCAATGATCAATGTAGCGCAACTACCGGAACTATCAATGCAACTTTTACTGGTACTAGCACTTCGGGTGGAACCTGGTCCATCTCCCCATCCGGTACTATCAATCCAACTACAGGGGTCATTGACTTAGCTTCCCTTTCTGCCAATACCTACACCGTTACCTATGCCGTTGGGACTGCTCCCTGCGATGCTTCTGACACCGAAACTTTTACCATAACAAATCAAGCAGCTGCTGAAATCAATCCCATCAATGATCAATGTAGCGCAACTACCGGAA
>JAHDCK010000442.1 GCA_020629915.1 Saprospiraceae bacterium | reverse complement strand
AAATACTTTGAACGATTTTTTAATTTCTTCTTCGTTAAAAAGCCTCGCCGACGCTACGGTCGGAATCAAGGACTCGCCGACGCCCTGCGTGCTTACCCGCCCGCAAGCGGTTCGGGAGTTCACACTCCCTCATATTTTTTGCCTTGAATAAATCAAAAACTCATTTCAAATTAAATTTAACATTATTATGTCCAGTTACTTAATTCCATTTATATAAAACAAAAAAAGAGGAACCCTCAAGAAGGCTCCTCTGTATTAAAGTATACAAACAAGTATATTAATTTTTCAAATCAAATCGATCTAAATCCATGACCTTTGCCCAGGCATTTACAAAATCCCGCACAAATTTTTCCTTTGCATCAGAACTGCCATAGACTTCAGTAATGGCTCTCAAAACAGAATTAGAACCAAAAACCAAATCGGCTCTGGTGGCTGTATATTTTACCGAACCACTAGATCCGGATGTTCCTTCAAAAACCTCCTGACTTTCATCTTTGGCTTTCCAGGAAATATCCATATCCAATAGATTAACAAAAAAGTCATTCGTTAGCTGCCCAATTCTATCAGAGAAAACCCCATGCTTTGAGCCATTAGCATTTGCTCCAAGCACTCGTAAACCACCTACCAAAACAGTCATCTCAGGAGCTGTCAGGGACAATAATTGTGCCTTGTCTATCAATAAATGTTCTGACCCAATGGAATAGGCAGATTTGAGATAATTTCTAAATCCATCAGCAAAGGGTTCTAAAACACCAAAGGATTCTACATCGGTTTGCTCCTGGGAAGCATCGACTCTTCCGGGTGAAAAGGGAACACGTGTTGGGAATCCAGCATCAGCTGCTGCTTTTTCTACCGCAGCACAACCCCCCAAAACGATCAAGTCAGCAATAGAAACAGATTTGCCATATTCAGATTTTATTTTTTCATAGGTATCTAAAGCCTTGCTCAACTGTGTTGGATCATTTACGGCCCAAAACTTCTGGGGAGCCAACCGGATGCGTGCGCCATTTGCGCCACCTCTCATATCGGAGCCTCTAAAAGTTGAAGCAGAAGCCCAGGCTGTACTCACCAATTCAGAAACAGTTAATCCCGAACTGAGTATTTTATCTTTCAAAGCAGAAATATCACTGGCATCAATGACAGTAGCAGAAGGAGAGGGAAGCGGGTCTTGCCAAATTAAATCTTCAGCCGGAACCTCCGGACCATAATATCTATTTTTTGGCCCCATATCCCGGTGAGTTAATTTGAACCAGGCTCTTGCAAAGGCATCTGCGAATACCTCCGGATTTTCGTAAAATCTTCTGGAGATTTTTTCATAAGCCGGATCAAAACGAAGGGATAAATCTGTAGTCAGCATTGTTGGGCGATGATGTTTAGAGGCATCATGGGCATCCGGAATATCAGCGGTATCAGCTTTAGCTACCCATTGATTTGCACCTGCCGGACTTTTAGTTAATTCCCATTCATTTTCAAATAAATTTTTAAAAAACAAATTCGACCATTTTGTAGGTGTTTGTGTCCAGGTAACTTCCAAACCACTTGTAATGGCATCGCCTGCCATCCCTGATCCGTGGTTGCTTTTCCAGCCTAATCCTTGAAATTCTATAGGAGCGGCTTCCGGTTCTGCACCCACAAGACCAGCATCTCCTGCACCATGCGTTTTACCAAAAGTATGCCCACCTGCGATCAAGGCAACCGTTTCCTCGTCATTCATCGCCATTCTTGCAAACGTCTCCCGGATGTCTTTTGCAGCTGCAATAGGATCGGGATTGCCTTCTGGTCCCTCTGGATTAACATAAATCAAGCCCATCTGAACAGCGGCTAAAGGATTATCTAAATCCCGGTCGCCAGAATATCTTTTATCGCCTGCTTCCCATTCTGTTTCCGAACCCCAATAGACATCTTCTTCCGGCTCCCAAACATCTGCGCGTCCACCAGCGAAGCCAAAAGTTTTGAATCCCATAGATTCGAGGGCAACATTACCAGTTAAGATCATCAGATCGGCCCAGGAAATTTTGTTGCCGTATTTTTGCTTAATAGGCCAAAGTAATCTTCTGGCTTTATCGAGGTTGCCGTTATCTGGCCAGCTGTTGAGGGGAGCAAAACGCTGTTGCCCCGTTCCACCACCACCTCGTCCGTCGCCTGTGCGATAAGTTCCGGCACTGTGCCAGGCCATCCGGATAAAGAAAGGGCCATAATGTCCGAAATCGGCCGGCCACCAATCTTTAGAGTCCGTCATTAAATCGTGAAGGTCTTTTTTTAGGCCTTCGTAGTCGAGTGTTTTAAAGGCTTCAACATAATTAAAATCCACATCCATTGGATTGGTTTTATTAGAATGTTGTTTTAGAATATTGAGTTTGAGTTGGTTGGGCCACCAGTCGCGGTTGGTTGTTCCTCCTCCGGCCGTGGTTTGCTTTTTGGCATTGTGGAAAGGGCATTTACTAATATCCCCTGATTTAGAATTGTCTTCCATTTTTAAAATAAAATTTTATGTATAAAAAAAATAGCGAAATAGTGAATTACAGATTGTAAATTTATTATCTTATCTTCATTGATGCAAACTAAATAATTAATACCATTATTGATAATGTCAATATCACTTAGTCAAATACAATATGTATTAGCATTAGAGAAAACCGGGAGCTTCAGTGAAGCTGCAAAACAATGCCATATTACCCAAAGTACCTTAAGTACAATGATCCGAAAACTGGAAAAACAGATCGGTATGGAGTTTTTTGATCGGAAGGCAAAACCAGTTCAGTTAACTTCAGCAGGATTAGAAATGATTGATCAGTTTAAGGTGATCAATAATGAATATGAGAATTTGCTGGAACGAATTCAGGAGACAAAGGACGCATTTTACGGGGTGTTAAAAATTGGAATTATTCCTACGCTGGCTCCATTTCTTTTACCTCTTTTTCTCGATCGTTTGGTAAAGGAATATCCTAAAGTTAATTTTAATATACATGAAATAACAACAGACGAAATTATAAAACGATTAAAACTGAGGGAGCTTGATATTGGATTACTTTCTTTGCCGATTCGGGACAGGGACCTAAAGCAAAGACGTTTATTTGAGGAAGCGTTTTTGGTATACGACACCAGGGGGACGGCTAAACGAAAAAAGAAATTTAAAATAACAGAAATTGATATAAACCGCTTATGGCTGCTGGAAGAAAGTCATTGTTTATCCGGACAAATAGAAAAAATTTGTTATTTGAAAAAAAAGCGGATGTCTGATGGGAATTTGATTTTCAGAAGTGGCTCTATTCATTCTTTGATAGAACTCGTAAAAATAAATAAAGGGTTGACCTTATTACCCAAATTAGCCACCCTGCAGGAAAATTTAATATCACCAGATTATATATATCAAATAGCACACCCTGTGCCAGTTAGAGAAATAGGCATGGTTACGCATCAAAATTTTGCTAAAACAAGATTATTAAATATATTGGAAGCCGAAATATTAAATGCTGTAAAACCCAGATTGGATATTCTAAAGAAAAAGAAAATTATTGCTCCTTATTAAACATTAAGTAACCGGCCACAATAAAATTTATAATACTTTGAACGACTTTTTAATTTCTTCTTCGTTAAAAAGCCTCGCCGACGC
>JAHDCK010000441.1 GCA_020629915.1 Saprospiraceae bacterium | reverse complement strand
TAAATCAAAAACTCATTTCAAATTAAATTTAACATTATTATGTCCAGTTACTTACCATGAGATTCCTGGCTATAATTTATTTCCTGTTTTTCTCTTTTTTCGCACAAGCTCAAATGTTACCAAAATATATCCCGGCGACAAAAGATGGAAAACCGATAAAAACCCAAACCTCTATGGGATTAATACTTTAACTTTAGAACATGAAACCAATTTACTTAATTTTCTTCCTTATTTTCTCCATCCCTTGTTTTGGACAACCTGCCATTGACGAACCCATGGAGGATGAAATTTTCACCGTAGCAGAAGTTATGCCTCGCTTTCCCGGTTGTGAAGATTTACCAACCCATTCCACAAGGCAAGATTGTTCCAATAAAAAATTACTGGAGTACATATATCAAAATATAGAATACCCAGAAACAGCCAAACGCAATGCCGTACAAGGGACAGCCGTTGCCAGTTTTGTAGTAGAAAAAGACGGTCGCATTTCAAAACTTAAAATTGTACGATCTGTTTCAAGGGAATGCGATCTGGAGGTACTTCGGGTAATTCGTTCTTTCCCCACCTGGATTCCAGGTACACAACAAGGAAAGACCATCAGAATTCAAATGACACTCCCTGTTCGTTTTAAATTGTCAGATGAGGAAATAGCAAAGGTTTCCACTCCGGCTAAAGAACCCGAACCAACTAAGGAAATAGAAGATATTTTCAAATTTGTAGAAGAACCTGCTCGCTTCCCCGGTTGCGAAGATATGGACGGAACGACGGAAGAAAAAAAATCATGTGCCGATAAAAAATTAATGGAATTTATATCTTCAAATTTGAGATACCCTCCGTTGGCTAAAGCGAGTAATATCCAGGGCACTGTTGTCGTTTCTTTTATTGTAGAAAAAGATGGAAAAATTACAGCGCCCAAAATTGTAAAAAGCCTGATTGGAGGTTGCAGAGATGAGGCTCTCCGACTCGTTCGTTCTCTCCCTGATTTTATTCCTGCAAAACAACACGGGAAACCTGTTCGGATGAATGTTGAGCTACCCATTCGATTTAAATTATAAAAATAAATAAAATTTTAAATTATGAAATATTTATTACTCTTAAGCCTTTTATGCACTTCTTGCTTTTGTTTTGGGCAAGAACAAGAGGAGGCTCCAATTTATATGGCAACACAAGAATCGCCTCGTTTCCCCGGATGTGAGGATTTGGAAGGCCCCATTTTAGATATAAAAAAATGTGCAGATAAAAAAATGATAGATTATGTATATTCTAATTTAAAATATCCTAAAACTGCAATAGATAATGGAATAGAGGGAACAGCTGTTATTTCCTTTGTTATTGAAAAAGACGGCAGTATTACAAATGAAAAAATATTTAGACAATTAGCCGGCGGATGCGGAGAAGAAGCCCTTCGTATTGTTAAATCTTTCCCGGATTTTATTTCAGCCAAACAAAACGGAGAAATTGTTCGCTTTCAATATATCTTGCCGGTAAAGTTCAGTTTGTCTAAAGTTACAAATGATGTTATTAAAACTCCGCCACCAATTTTACCCGAACGCAAAGAGAAGGAGGAAGAGGGGGTTGAACAAGAATCTGTTTTCAGGATAGTAGAAGAAATGCCTCGCTACCCCGGTTGTGAAAATATGAAAGGCAACATCGCTGAAAAGAAAAAATGTGCAGATGAAAAAATGATGGATTTCCTGTATTCTAACTTAAAATATCCAGAACAAGCGAAAGCTAATGGTACTCAAGGCACGACGGTGATTTCTTTTATAATAGAAGAAGACGGAAGAGTCACTTCCCATAAAATACTGAAAAAAGTAAAGGATGGCTGTAGTGAAGAAGCCCTTCGTCTGGTCAAAATGTTCCCCCGATGGATTCCCGGTAAGCAGCAAAAAAGGCCGGTAAGAGTCCAATTTACCATTCCAATAAGTTTTGCTCTCCCCAAGGAAGAAAAACCAATGCCAGCCCCAGCCCCCAAGGAAGAAAAAATCTCAAATGAAAAAATGGAGATTTTCAGTGTGGTAGAAGAAATGCCTCGTTTCCCTGGCTGTGAAGATATCAGTGGGGACGAGCAACAAAAAAAACAATGTGCCAATAGAAAAATGCTCGAATACCTTTACAGCAAAATAAAATATCCGCAGGAAGCCCGGGCGAATGGAACTCAGGGACTGGTCGTTATCCGGTTTGTTGTAGAAAAAGATGGAAGCATCCAGGAGATAGACATCCTGCGCGATCCGGGTGATGGCTGTGGCGAAGAAGCCAAGCGCATTATCCAAACCTTCCCCCGGTGGATCCCCGGAAAAATGAGAGGCAAGCCTGTTCGGGTTTATTATAATTTGCCGGTGAGATTTAAATTGTAATCAAGTTTTTGTGAAAGACCTGCCAAAAAAGCAGGTCTTTTTTTTCCGAAAAATGGAAGGATAATTCTATCTTTGGTGTTATCCTTGTACAGCTTCCCATAGAATATTTTTTTCATTTAAAACTTCTCCGTTAAGTGATGAAGGGTAGAGACGTATTTTTTTAACGCTCTCCTGATTCATTTTTCAGGGAAATTCATTTAAAAACATTTTGACTCAATGAACAAAAATGCCCTATTTTTTGCAGGACTTCTGTTGCTATTTTTTACCAATTGCGACGTAGAAGTCGATGACCCCAATCATGCCGCACAGATTGAAGGCACTTATGTGATGCAAGCTTATGAAACTCAAAGTGGAGCCTCTGTTCCATCTGCTGATGACAAAGTCATCATTGAAAGAGTTTCGGATGAAACTGTAAATCTCACCATTGATTACGCCATCCCTTCTGCCAATGATGTTGTACTGGATGGAATGACGGTAACAAAAAACGGTGATGACTTTTTGCTGGAACGCACTTTTTCTAATGGTGAAGCCAGCGGAGAAGTTGCGGAAAATATCCTCACCCTGAATATCAATTACAGCAGTGGAACTTATGCTATTATTACTGCTGAAAAATAAATTTTCTTTTATAAGAAAAAAAGCCATTCCGTTTTTGGAATGGCTTTTTTTGTTTCCGTTAATCTTTCAGTCGTTTCGCAAACGGGTGGTATTTTTTTATATATTTATTCTCCGGCCAGCTCCACCAGTTTTAAAGTTGTTTTCCAGTTTCGGGTCGTAGCGGTTACCTTGAGTTTTTTCTCCAAAAGATTATTGGTGAGTTTGGACTTAGAATATCTGTCTGCATACAAAATATAGGCTTCTTTTTCTTTTATATGAAATTTATCTTCACCAAATGTCATTTCATTAAATGACTCCACGAGCTCAATCTCTGGCTGGGATTTAAAAAAGGTAAGGTATAATTTATTGATTTCCTCCGTAGGAAAAGGACAGTCCAAAATGGCTTGTTCGATTTCTTTTTTCGTTCTGACTATCACCGGAACATCAAAGCCGTATTTTTCCGCAATGGCATCGTGAATCATTTTTTCCATTGCAGCAGATTTTATATTTTTTTTATAATTATAAAATACATTACCACTTTGAATATAGGTAGAAACATTTTCAAATCCTTTGGATTCTAATAAGGCTCTCAAATCTGCCATTAGGATCTTGCGTTTTCCTCCCACGTTGATACCTCTTAAAATGGCAATGTATTTTTTCATGTTTTAATTTATAA